>NZ_JBITCS010000033.1:0-94320 GCF_044453445.1 Streptomyces sp. NPDC051684
CGACGACGCTCCGCGTCGCCTCCCTCCTCCGCCTTGCGATCGTACGCACCAGGCCCCGCTCCCTGATCCGGCCTGATCCAAACGACAAGCCCTAGTCGGTCCAGGCGTGCTCCAGCAGCGTACGGAAGCCGACGGGCTCGCGGCCGATCAGCTCGGCGAGCGTCGGGTCGACGGCGCTGAACTCGCCCTCGCGCCCCGCCACGAAGACGCTCAGCATCAGGTCGGCGGCCGGGGCCGGGACGCCGTGCGACAGCGCCTGCTCGCGGAAGGTGTCGTCGGGGACGACGGTGCGGGTGAAGGGGCGCCCCGCGGCCTGGGCCGCGAGCCCGGCGACGGCGTCGAAGTCGAGCGCCGCGGGGCCGGTGAGCGCAGGGGTGGGTCCTTCGAATCGGCCTTCGTCGGTGAGGATCGCGGCGGTGGCCTCGGCGAGGTCGTCATGTCCGGTCCAGGCGACGGGGCCGTCCGCGGGCAGACCCATGTCGCCGCTGTGGCGGGAGGGCTCCAGGAACTGGAGGGCACTGGCGGCGTAGAAGCCGTTGCGCAGCGAGGTCCACGGCAGACCGGTGGCGCGCAGCAGGTCCTCGGTGCGGGCGTGGTCGCGGCACGGCTGGAAGCGCGAGTCGTGGGCGGCGCCCATCTGGCTGGTGTAGAGGATGCGCCCGACGCCGGCCTTCACGGCGGCGTCGATGGCGGTGCGGTGGCCCGCGACGCACGCGTCGCCCGTGCGGTCGAGGGAGACGAGAAGCGCCTGGGCCGCGCCCTCGAAGGCGTGCACGAGGGAGTCGGGGTCGTCGAAGCTGCCCTGCCGTACGCGCACGCCGCGGTCGGCGAGGTCCTGGGCCTTGCGGGGATCGCGCACGCTGACGCCGAGGCGGTCGGCGGGGACGCGCTTCAAGAGGCGCTCGACGATGCGGCGGCCGAGCTTGCCGGTGGCTCCGGTCACGATGATCACGGGATTCTCCGAACGTCGTTTCCATCGGAATCACCGCAACGATAACACTGGAACTAACACCGGAATCAAAACGCCGTTATCATCGATACATGCCTACCCGTGACACCGCAGAGAGCCCCCGCCGCCGCATCGTCGAAGCGGCGGTGGAACTGCTGGAGGCCGGAGGGTCGGACGCGGTGAGCACCCGCGCGGTCGCCGCCGCGGCCGGGGTGCAGCCGCCGGCGATCTACCGCCTCTTCGGCGACAAGGAGGGCCTCCTGGAGGCGGTCGCCGAGCACGGCTATGCGCAGTTCCTGGAGAGCAAGCGGGCCCAGCTCGCCCCCGCGCCGGAGGATCCGGTGGAGGAGCTGCGGCGCGGCTGGGACATGGTGGTGGAGTTCGGCGTCTCGCGCCCCGAACTGTTCGCGGTGATGAACAGGTGCACGGGTCGGGAGGTGAACGTGGCTCACCGTGCTGGTCTGGAGATTCTGCACGGCCGGGTGCGCCGGCTCGCGGCCGGAGGGTGGCTGCGGGTCGACGAGGAGCTGGCCGCGCAGATCATCCAGGCCACGGGGCAGGGCGCGGTCATCACGTGGCACGCCACCCCGGCGGAGCGCCGCGATCCGGCGCTCCTTACCGTCCTGCGCGAATCCATGATCTCCGCGGTCACCCGCACGGAACCCACCTTCTCCTCGACCGAGGCCGGCCCAGCCCCGGCGGCCCGGGCGCTGCGGGCGGCGCTGACCGACAAGGCGGAGGTGTTGAGCGAGCCGGAGCAGGCGCTGCTGCGGGAGTGGCTGACGCGCCTGGCGGCGGACGGCGGCGGGCAGCAGCCCTGATTCCACGTCAGCAACCCTCTGCGGTGTGGGGCATGTGGCCGACAGGGCCGGCACTGTCCTGCCCGGGTTGACCGCCTCCGGCAGGCGGTGCTGGAGGCGGCACGTGGACAGCACCCCCGCCAACCGGGGGCTCTGGAACCGGATCAGCAGTCCCTACCGGCACGAGCACGACCCGCGGATCGGTGCCGCACCTCGGCTGCGGCGCGGGGCAGTGGCCCAGGGCACTCGCCGCGGAGGGCGCCGCCGTGTCGCCAGTCCATGGTTCGAGGCCTGCTACGGCGAAGCTGCCGGCCGTGTGACCACGACGCTTCAGCCCGGAACTGCTCTGCGTCACCCACGAACCGTGAGTCCCGCCGCGCCGAGCGCCAAGGGGTGCCCGCGCGCGGTCAGCCCGTGGTGAGGGACACCTCGGTCGCCTTGATGAGCGCGGTGACGGGGGAGTCGACGGTCAGGCCGAGGTCCGTGACGGCCTCCTTGGTGATCGCGGCGGTCAGTTGGCCTCCCGCGACGTCCACCTTGACGGTCGCCATCGCGGTACCCGCGGCGATGTCGCGCACTGTTCCGGGTAGCCGGTTGCGGATGGACAGACCCTCCACCGCGCCCGTGGTGAGCGCCACCTCCGTCGACTTGACCAGCGCGCTCACCGCGGAACCCTCGCTGATTCCGAGGTCCTTGACAGCGTCGACGGTGATGGCGGAGACGAGGTTCTGGCCGCCGTCGAGGCGGACCTTCACGGAGGCCATGGCCTCACCTGTGGTGACAGCGGTGACGGTGCCAGGGATCTGGTTGCGGATGCTCAGGCTCATGGGAACGCCTCACGGTGCTGGGGTGATTCGCGGTGATTTCGTCCGCCTGTGCCGTTCACCTTAGCCCGGCCCGGGCGCCAGGTTTCCGGCGAAGGTGCGGCGACTGGGCGCGAGTCGTCGGTGCAACCTCCAAGTGGAGGCCGCTCGCTGCCCAGGAATTCGACTCTTCCCCCAAGCATCCGCCAGCCCTCTATGGAAAACATTGCCGCAGATGCAAGATGGAAGGCGTAGTTCGGTGCGCAAATGCTGCTGCTCCGGCAGGTTCTATCCCGCAGGGCGAGGTACCCATGGTCATGCGCACGCACGACGGCAGCGCCGGTGACGTCGACTACGGCGCCATCGGCTCCGGCCACGTCTCCTACCGCCGCCCCGACGTACGCATCGCCCACACCATCGCCCAGGCCCTCGGTGACACGCGCAACGTGCTCAACGTCGGCGCGGGCACCGGCTCTTACGAGTCCGCCGCGCACACCGTCACGGCGGTCGAGCCCTCCCTGGCCATGCGCGCCCAGCGACCGGCCGAACTCGCCACCGCCGTCGACGCCGTCGCCGAGCACCTGCCCTTCGCCGACGGGCAGTTCGACGCCTCCATGGCTCTGTTCAGCGTCCATCAGTGGTCCGACGCCGAAGCCGGGCTGCGCGAAATGCGCCGCGTCACCAGCGGCCCCGTCGTCCTGCTCACCTGCGACCCCCTGCGCGTACGCGACTTCTGGCTCTACGACTACGCGCCCGACGTGCTCGACACCGAAGCCCGCCGCTATCCGCGGCTCGGCGCGCTGACGGAGGCACTCGGCGGCACGGTCTCCATCGAGCCCGTCCCCATCCCGCTCGACTGCACCGACGGCTTCAACGAGGCGTACTACGGCCGCCCCGAACTGCTCCTCGACCCCGCGGCCCGCCAGGCCTGTTCGGCGTGGAGCTTCATCGACGACCGGGCCCGCCAGGACTTCGACACCTCGCTGCGTCGCGCATTGGGCTCGGGCGCCTGGGACGAGGCCTTCGGCCAGCTGCGCGGCCGGCCGACCTACAACGGCTCGCTCGTCCTCCTGCGTGCCACTCCCTGACCCGGAAAGGGGCCCACGGTGGACCCACTCGCACGCCACAAGATGATCGCGCAGGTCCAGGTCGAACGAGAGCGGCTGATGCCGCAACACGCGGAGGCGACCCGGACGACGATCGACATGCTGCGCGCCGGCACGGGCCACGACCGGGACCCGCACGTCGTCCCGTACGTCAACCTCGCCTACCTGCTCGGCGTCAAGAACACCTACGGTGAGGACGAGTTGATGGCCTTGGCCCTGTCCGTGGCGAACTGGGCGACCACCGCGATCAACGACCTCGCCCGCAACACCGGCCGCACCCCGCAGCAGATCATCGACCGCTACGAGACGGACGTCATCGCGGTCGAGCAAGGACTCGACTGATCAGGACCACCGCTTGACGATCCTCGCGGGAGCCTCCGGGCGTACGCGGGATCAATCCGCCGCCATGGCGCTCAGTTCCCCGGCCATGGTCCGAACGTTCCCTCCCAGCCGCCCCCGCACCATCGAGGAAGTCCTGGCCGCCTCCGCAGGTGAACGGGCCTGCGGCAGCCTCCCCTTGAGGTGGAATCACCCACGAAGGAAAGCAGGGCCGCTACAAGGCCGGTCAGACTGAGGAGATGACCACACACCCCGACCGCGTCGACCACGAGCTGATCCAGGCAGCGGCGCACGTCGCGGCCACACGCTGCCGCGGTGACAACCACACCATGGCGGCTGCGGCCCGTGCCCGGGACGGCCGGATCGTCACCGCGGTGAACGCCTACCACTTCACCGGAGGACCGTGCGCTGAGCTGGTCCTGATCGGGACCGCTGCCGCCGAGGGCGTCTATGACCTGGACACCATGGTCGCCGTGGGCGACCGTGACCGGGGCGTGGTGCCCCCGTGCGGCCGCTGCCGCCAGGTCCTTCTTGACTACTTCCCGGAGCTGAACGTCATCGTCGGGACGAACGACGGCCTCCGGATGGTGCCCGTCTCCGGCCTGCTTCCCGAAAGCTACATTTGGGCGGATCACCAGATCGCGCCGCCGCACGCCGATCCCACGCCATAAGGACGCCTGATACCCCCATCGCGGATTCCTGCCTTCCGCCGCCGTGAGCATCGTGTTTCCCTCACATGAACTCACGCCGTGGTGAGAGGAAACCCCGTGACCGCACTGCACACCGCGACAGCCATCCTCGTGGTCGTCCTGCTCATTCCCGTGCCGAAGGTGGAACCGGTGATCGCCCTGGTCATCGGCTCGCTGTATCTCGGCATCGCGACCGGCCTCGGTTTCGAGGGCACCATCAAGACGATCGTCGACGGCTTCGGCGACATCATGGCCGAAGTGGGGCTGCTGATCGGCTTCGGCGTCCTGCTCGGCTCACTGCTGAACTCCATGGGGGCGCTGCAGAAACTCGTCGAGAAGCTGCTGCGCGTCCTCGGACCCGGCAAGCTTCCCTACGCACTCGCCGGCGCCTTGAGTAGCTGTTTGTATTCCTGTTGGCGCTTGGTGGGGTGGAGCCGCAGGTTCGCGTGGGGTGCGGTTTGTCGGGAATGCGTAGTGGGCTCGTAGGCTGGCGGGGTGGATGACCTGTTGACCGATCTGATGTCTCGTGTGCGGGGTCGTGGGACGGCGCTGGCGCGCTGGGCCGCAGAGTCGGACGAGACGGGGGTGCGGATGGAGGCTCCGGCCCCGTTGACGTTGATTGCGGTGGTCCGGCGCGGTTGCGCGGTTGCCCTGGAACGTCAGGACGCCGTGATCGTGGCGGCCGGTGAGGCGGTTCTGCTGTCCGGCGCCGGACCGTACACGGTCGCGCCCCTTGCGGGTACGGTCCCCGATCTGGTGGTGTCGGGCCCCGACCGGTACACGGACGCGGCCGGGCGTCCTGTGCCGGGGCTGACGGTCACCGGCACCCGCACTTGTGGGTATCCCTCGGACGCGGGGACGTCGTTGATCGTGACGGGTTCCTACGGGTGGGCCGCCGATGTGGGTGAGCGGCTGCTGGCCGCCCTGCCGCCCGTGACGCTGCTGCGGCAGGAGGAGCTGCCCGCCGAGTTGCTCTCCCTGCTCGTGCAGGAGACCGCCGTGGACGCGCCTGGCCAGCAGGCCGTTCTGGACCGGCTGCTGGATCTCGTGCTGGTCCGCGCGGTCCGCGCTGTCTTCGCCCGTCCTGGCACGGTGTCGCCACGGTGGTGGCTGGCACGGGCAGATCCGGTGGTGGGTCCGGCTCTGCAGGCTCTGCACGAGTGTCCGACCGAGCCGTGGACGGTGCCGCGGCTGGCGGACACGGTCGGGGTGTCGCGGTCGACGCTGGCGCGGCGGTTCGCCGACCGGTTGGGCACGAGCCCGATGGCCTACCTCGCGGACTGGCGGATGACGCTTGCCGCTGATCTCCTCGCCGACCCGCACACCACGGTCGCAGCAGTGGCCCGCGCGGTCGGCTACCGCGACGAATCCTCCTTCGCCACCGCGTTCAAGCGTCTGCGCGGCCACTCCCCGACCTCCCGCCCTCTGACTCCGGCCCCGCGGGGGTTCGGGCAGCCGCCGGGGCGGGTCTGAGCCGATCACGAAGGTGCATGAGCGTTGCGCACCTGGCCGGGGCCGCCGATCCCGGGTGTGCTGGAGGCACAGAGCCTCTGGCCGCCGGGCCGGGGCGCGCAACATGGAACGGAGACGGTCGCATGCTGACTGACCAGGTCAAGAAGCAGGTCCTGCAGCGGTACGTGGACTGCTGGAACGCCGACGACGTCGAGGGAGTCCTGGCCCTCTACGCAGACGAGGCGACGGCCGAGGACCCGGTCGGAACCGAGGCAGCAGTCGGCATCGAGGCGATCCGGGCGAAGATGCTGCCCGGCAAGGGACAGGTCATTCGGATCACCCTGGACGGACCTATCCGCACCACCTACACCAACCGGGCCGCGATGGCCTTCACCCTCGACTGCTGGTTCGGCGAAGAAGCCAAGCGCGTCAAGGTCATCGACGTCATCAGCTTCGACGACCACGGCAAGATCCTCGCCCTCGAAGCCCACTGGGGCGACGACGACATCATGCCCCTCCCCGCCGACCAGCACTGAGAGGCGCCGGATCACCGGGAAGCGCTGGTCCAGTCGGCGCGGGGGCCCTTGCGGGTCAGCCGCCGGCTCATGAGCGTGATGAACGCCCAGTTCAGATGGGCTTCGGCGTGCTGGGGAAGTCGCTCGTAATCGCGGCAGTTCCGGCGGGCGTTCATGATCCAGCCGATCGACCGCTCGACCTTCCACCGGAGGCAGGACGACGAAGCCACGAGTTCCCTTGGGCCGGAGCACGGGCCGCAGGGTCATCCAGGGGTGGCCTGCGGTCCAGGCGGGCAGCAGGTCCCGGCCGACGGTCGAAGCCGCCTTCAACGACTGTGAATCGACGATCAGCGTCACCGGGAACGGGCAGCGGCCCTTGCCCGTGCGGATGCCGCGCCGCAGCTGGTCCCGAATGAAGGTGACCACCCCAGCCCGGTTCCACCGGGCAAAGAAGCCGTAGACGGTCTGCCACGGCGGGAAGTCCGCGGGCAGGGATCTCCACTTCGCCCCGTTGTCGACCAGGTAACGAATCGCGTCGACGATCTGTCGGCGGGGCCACTTCTCGGGATGGCCGCCGGTCTTGGTCCGGCATGCCTCGACTGGCAGCAGGGCTTCGAGCAGGGCCCATTCGGCGACGGTGGTGTCGGACGGATAGCGGCGAGGCCGGTGACGGACAGTGGTCGGCATGACGGGACCCGGGTCAGGACCGGGAGGGCTTCGCGAGCTGGGCGAGGGTGGAGCGGACGCCGGTGAGCTGGTCGGTGACCAGTTGGGCCCAGTCGTCATCGGGGTAGCGGGCCAAGTGGGGGGCGAGCGTCCCCGTGATCATCCGGGTCAGCCGGCCCAGGACCTGGGCCAGCTGCTTCTTCTCGTACTCGATCCAGTCCGCGGGGTCGTCGGAGAACATGTAGCCGTCCTTGCGCCGCCAGATGATCGGGGTGAGGTGCTCGGCCGCCCCGACGTCGCGCAGGTGCCGGATTCCCCGGGCGACCTGGGAGCGGGTAATGCGCGTGGCCACCATGAGCTGGTAGGTGTGCAGGCCCGCAGGCCGTGCTTCCATCAGCGCGACGCGTACCAGGTCGCCGTAGTGCTCGGACAGCGGCCGCGCCGACGGACGCCGGCCCATCGCCTACTCGCCCTTGAGCAGCTGGGTCAGCTGCTCGTCCAGGGTGAACTCGCCGTGGTCGAGGGCGCTCTCCAACCAGTCGGCCGCAGCGCGGACCCGTGCCAGTTGACGCCGGACCGTGTCGCGCTCGTCGTCGGTGAACTGCTGGCCGCGCATCTTGGGGACCAGCCGCCCCAGGGTGGCTACGAAGCCGTGGCACGAACCGACGAGGTCCACGTACTCGAGGGTGTGCTCGATCTTGCGGACGGCCGGGACGCGGTCACGGATCTTCTCGCGGCTCTCGGCGGTGTTGTCGAACTGAGCGCGGTTCACCAGCATCCGGGTGGTGTCGTCGCGCATCGTGGAGCGGGCCACCGCCGGTCGGCGCAGCAGGTCACGGGTGACTTCCTGGGCGGTGTCGTCGTCGCGGGTCAGCTCGGTGACCACCCGCATCCTCTCGGCCGGGGTGACGTGCTCGGTCACCTTGGGCCGCCTCAAAAGGTCGGTGGCGACCTGGGCGGCGACCTCATCGTCCCGGGTCAGATCAGCGACGGCCGCGACCTTCTCATCCAGCGTGACCGGGCGGTCGACCCGCTGGCCGACCACGCGCTTGGCGCCGTCCGGCGTCCACTGCCTCGCTCCGGTGCGCGGGTTGAACGGCGCATCCTCGATCGCTGCCCACCGCTCGTCTTCGTCCGCGACCGAGGCCAGGATGCGGTGCACGGTGAACGACACCCCCTCCTTACGCTTGTCCTTGGGCCACCGGTTGGCGGTATAGCGCCAGTCCACAACGGTTTTCCGCTCGACACCAACATCGTCGGCGAAGATCTGCAGCGACTCCTCGACGGTGAACAGGTCATCCGTGCCGTTGGGCATCGACCCGCCCACCGGGCGCATCGGCTCGATCTCCAACGCCATGTCGCCCAGGGCGAACTGGGCGCGGGCGACCTATGCGATCAGTTCCTTGGCCTGGGCCACGAGCTGTTCGTAACGCTGCCGGGTGACGTTCCCCACCCGGTCCGTCACCTCGGTCATGACGACCACCGCCCTCACCGGGCCCGGCCCGGCCGCCCACGAGGCGACCGGTCACAGGGCACCGGCCCCGGTCACCGGCCACCCTCGCGCGAGGCCGCCCGGCGCAGACAGAGCACAAGAAGGGGGTATTGGAAGCACCCGCCTGAAAATTCCAACTCCCATGCCAAACAGGGGGTGTTGAAAGGATCTGCGAGGCGTTCGCCTACGGCGTTTCCGCAACACCAAATCGCGACGCCCGCCGCTGACGGCAGGCCCGTACCCGGCAACGGTCCGAGCAGTACACCGCCGCCCTCGACCGCTCCACCCCCACCGTCCACGACCGCCCGCACACCGGACACACCGCCTGCTCACCCCGCTGAATCGCGGCCACCCGCAACCGCGTCCGCCGCATCCTCCGCCACCGCCGCGACCTGCACCGACTTGAGCAGAACACCGCGGCCGCCGCCATCGTCACCGGCAACGGATCACCACACTCCCGGCAATACCGCCGAGTCGTCCCGCCAGCCCCCACACCACAGATCATCCAGCCGTACGCACCTCACGGCCAGAGATGAAAGACAGCTACTGAGCGCCGTCTTCCCGTCGATCTACGTGGACGTCCAACTCGTCCTCGCCGCCCCGCTCGCCACGTCGGCCGCGCCCCGCATGGGGCGCTACGGACTGCCGATGATGGGCGGCGCCCTGAGCGCCGGAATCCTCGTCGGCTACGTGTTCGTCGTGCCGGGCCTCGGCACCCTGGCGGTCGCCGGTCTCCTGCATGTGCCGCTCGGCACGATGCTGGTGTACGGCTTCGTCCTCGGCCCGCTCGCCGCGCTGCTGACCACGTTCCTGTACGGTCGGCTGCTGCGCCGCGGCCTGTGGAACCCGGCGACCGACGAAGTGCCCGACGCCGAGGATGCAGTGGGCGAACGGGCCGCTGACACCGACGCCGTGGCCGTACCTGACGTATCCGAGAACGACCACCCGGGGGCCCGCCGTCCGCTGCCGCCGCTGTATCTCTCCCTGCTCCCGATCCTCGTTCCGCTGCTGCTCATCGCCACTGGCGCCATCGCCGACGCCGCGGGCGTGACCTCGGATCTGCTCGCCTTCCTGGGTAACCCCGCGTTCGCGCTCTTCGCGGGACTGGTCGGCGCGTACGCCCTGGCGAAGCGGGTGCTCACGGGCGAGAGGGTGGAGCAGGCGGTGACCGAAGGCTTCCACAGCACCGGGCAGATCCTGCTCGTCACCGGCGTGGGCGGATCGCTCGGAGCCGTCATCGGCAAGACCGGCCTCGACAAGGTGCTCTCGGGGATCTTCTCCGCTGACGCGGGCATGTCCACTGTGGTGACGATCCTGCTGGTGTGGCTCATCGCGGCGCTGCTGCACCTGGCCATCGGCTCGATCGGCGTCGCCGCCATCGCCGCGGCGGGGATCATCGCCCCGATCATGGGAGACCTCGCCGTGCCACCCGCGGTGCTCGCCCTGGCGATCGGCTCCGGCTCGCTCTTCGCCCTACAGGTCAACAGCAACTTCTTCTGGATGTTCCAGCCGCTCCTCGGGGTGACCACCCGGGGCGCGCTCAAGGCCCTCACCTTCGTGACCGCGATGGCTTCGGTCGTCTCGCTGGTACTCGTCGTCGCCGTGAGCTTCGTGGTGTGAGACCCGCGCGCCGCGCCGGCAGCAACCAGGCAGCCCCACAAGCACGTACGAAAGAAACAAGCACATGCAACCCCTCCGCGACATCACCGTCGTCTCGCTCGAGCAGGCCATCGCCGCTCCGTACGCCACCCGACAGCTCGCCGACCTCGGCGCCCGCGTGATCAAGGTGGAACGGCCCGGCGCGGGCGACTTCGCCCGTGCGTACGACAGCCGCGTGCGCGGACTCAGCTCGCACTTCGTGTGGGTCAACCGCAACAAGGAATCGCTCACCCTCGACATCAAGGACCCGCAGGGCATGGACGTGCTGCACCGGCTCCTCGCGGACGCCGACGTCTTCGTGCAGAACCTGGCGCCCGGCGCGGCCGAGCGGGCCGGTCTCGGCTGGGCCGAACTGCACGCGGCCCACCCCCGCCTGATCGTCTGTGACATCTCCGGCTACGGCGCCCCCCGGCCCGTACGCCACCGCCAAGGCGTACGACCTGATGGTGCAGAGCGAAGCCGGACTCCTCTCCGTGACCGGCAGCGCCGAGGAGATGGCGAAGGTGGGCATCTCCGTGTCCGACATCGCCGCCGGGATGTACGCCTATAGCGAGGTCCTCGCGGCCCTGCTGGAGCGGGCCCGCACCGGCGAGGGCGTACATGTCGACGTGTCGATGCTGGAGGCCACGGTGGAGTGGCTGGGCTTCCCGCTGTACTACGCGTACGACGGCGCCGAGCCGCCGCCGCGTGCGGGCGCGGCGCACGCGACCATCTATCCGTACGGCCCCTTCACCGCCGGCGACGGCAAGGTCGTCATGATGTGCATCCAGAACGAGCGCGAGTGGGCGGCCTTCTGCGAACGCTTCCTGGGGCAACCGGCGCTGGCGACGCACCCCGACTACGCGGGCAACGCCGCCCGCAACGCGCACCGCGAGGCCCTGGGCGCGATCATCGCGGCGCGGTTCGCCGAACTCACCGCCGCCGAGGCCGTCGACCTCCTCGCCGCCGTCCCGGTCGCGCACGCCAGGGTCAACTCGCTGGCCGAGGTGTGGGAGCACCCGCAGCTGACCGCCCGCGACCGCTGGCACCAAGTGGGGACCCCGGCCGGGCCGATCCCCGCGCTGGCCCCGCCGGGGCTGGTCGACGACACCCCGCGCATGGACCCGGTGCCCGGCCTCGGCGAGCACACCCGCAGCATCCTCGCCGAGGTCGGCCTGACCGCCACCGAGATCGACGAACTCGCCGCCCGGGGCGCCGTATGACCGGCTCTGCGGACCCGCTGGCCACGGCCGTGACGTGGCTGTTCGTACCGGCCTCCCGCCCCGACCGGTTCGCGAAGGCGGTCACCAGCGGTGCCGACGCAGTTCTCATCGACCTGGAGGACGCCGTGGCGGCGGGCGACAAGGCGGCCGCCCGCCTGGGCGATCTACATCGTCGTGGGCCTGTCCCTCGCCTACTTCGCCTACCGGCACGACCTGCCGTTGTCGATCCGCAGCTCGCTGTATCCGCTGCTCGGCAAGCGCATTCACGGACGCACCGGAGACGCGGTCGACACCCTGGCCGTCTTCGGGACGATGTTCGGCGTCGCCACCTCCCTGGCGTTCGGAGTCCTCCAGGTGAACGCGGGCCTCGCCAGCCTCAACATCCTGCCGCAGTCGACCACCGTCGAATTGGTACTGATCGCCGCCATTACGCTGGTCGCCACCTTCTCCCTCCTGTCGGGAATCGACAAGGGAATGCTCCGCCTGTCGGTCACCAATCTCTGCTTCAGCCTCGTCGTCATGACGTTCGTCCTGTTCGCGGGGCCCACGATCGATGTGTTGTCGAGTTTCGTGCAGCAAGTCTGCGACTACGTCCAGACGTTGCCGCAGACGACGCTGTGGACGGACTCCGGGGCGCATTCCGGATGGCAGGCGTCATGGACCATTTTCTACTGGGGATGGTGGGTCAGCTGGGCGCCGTTCGTGGGCATGTTCATCGCCCGGGTATCGCGTGGGCGCACCATCCGTGAATTCGTCTTCGGCGTGATGCTCGTCCCCGCCGCCCTCACGTTCTTGTGGCTCGCCGTCTTCGGGAACACCGCCTTCTCCGTCGACGCGGCGACCGGCGGAAAGCTGTCGGAGAAGGTGGCGCAGGACCCCGCGATCGCCCTGTTCGGCCTGCTCGACGAGCTGCCCCTCGCCAAGACCGTGACCGCGCTCGTGGCCCTGTACTTCGTCACGTCCTCGGACTCGGCAGGACTGGTCATCGACCTGCTGACCTCGGGAGGCAAGGTCGACGCCCCGAAGATCCAGCGGGTGTTCTGGTCCGTCCTGGAGGGAGCCGTCGCGGCCGTCCTGCTGCTCGCCGGATCCGGTGGCCTCGTGGCGCTGCAGACCGCCTCGATCACGACCGCGCTGCCGTTCAGCCTGGTCATGATCGTGATGTGTTACGGCCTGGTGCGCGCGCTGTACGCGGACGACCGTCAGATGTCGCTCGACCGCGTCACGCTCTCCGAGCCGAAGCACGAACGGGTCCCCGAATGCGAGGACCCGAAGGCCAGTCCGTTCCGGGACGAGGTGCAGGGCGCGCCCTGCACCACCGCCGTCCGTGGCCGGGTCCCCCGGGCCCGGCCGCCACGACGTAACGCGGCCGTGCTCATGTCGCCGGCCCGCACTGCGGCTGCGTGGGTACGGCGGACAAGCCCGTGGGCCGGTCGGCACCGGGTTCGTGCTCCACGGTGACGGTGATCCGGGCGCCGAGCGCCTTCGCGTAGTGCCCCATCGTCTCCAGGTCGAGTGTCTCGCCGCCCTCGATCTGGGCCGCCCACAGTCGGGAGACCCCCGCGGCGGCGGCCGCCTGCCCGAGGGGCACTCCCTGCTCCTGGCGGATCTCCCGCAGGCGCCGCCCCAGGAGGTAGGTGTGCGCCGCCGGATGTGTGTGCCGCCCGGGCCGCACGATGTCGATCTCCTGCGTGTCCACGAAGTCGTCCGTCACGCCCGGCCCCCGTAGACCGCCGCCAGCCCGCGGTCCAGTTCCGGTGCCACGGTCTCCGCGCCGAGGGCGACCACCCTGTGAGTGCGGGACAGGAAGCGGTGCAGGACCTTGGTGTCGAAGCGGAGCATGGCCACGCCGAGTTCGGAGTGGAGTTCGACGACGGTGTACGAGGATCCGCGCGGCGCGACCCGCACACAGCCCACCCCGGCGGGGCCGGCGAGCCCTTCCGTGAGCAGGGTGCGGGCGAAGGTCCACGTCGAGTCCTCGCCGTCGGTCGTGACGCGCGCCGGGAAGTCGAAGTGGACGGCGAGGGGGTCGGACGAGGTGTAGCGGAGGTTCACCGGAACGGGCAGTTGCCCGTCCATGGTGACGAGGACCGCACTGGTGGAGAGCTCCAGTGTGATGTTCATGAGGGGGCTCCGATGGGACGTCTGGGGTTACAAGGGCGGGTGTGGCCCTTGCGACGTGAGAGCACCCATAGGGCGGGGCATTACGCGGTTCGTGACGGTCATTTGATATGACCTGCGTCACAAGTCGTGGGGGTGGATCGGTGCGGTGCGTCGCGTGGCCGTCGTTACGCTCGCAGGCTCAAGGCACCGTGAGCACGATCTTGCCCTGGATGTGCCCCTGGGTGGCGCGCTTGTGTGCCGCTTGGGCGTCCGCGAGCGGGAACGTGCTGTCGATGGCGACGCGGAGCGTGCCTGCGTCCATCAGGCGCCCCAACTCCGCGAGCTGAGCGCCGTTCGCTCGTACCTGCGTGCCGGACACGGTGACGTCCAGCCTCGCGTTCTCCTCGTCGTCGAACTCGCCGAAGTACACTGGGAAGAGCGCGCCGCCGCGCTTGAGCGTGGGCAGGAACCGTCGGCTGGCGGGGCCGCCGACGGCGTCCAGTACGAGGTCGACGTCGCGGACGACGTCCTCGGGGCGCTGCTTGGTGTAGTCGATGTACTCGTCGGCGCCGAGGTCGCGGAGGAAGGTCTCGTGGGCGCCGGAGGCCACCGCGATGACGCGGACCCCCTTCCACTTGGCCAGTTGCAGGGCGAGGTGGCCGACGCCGCCGCCGGCCCCGTTGATGAGCACCGTGGTGTCGCTCCCCAGTGACACGGGGCGGTGCCCGGCCTCCTGGAAGGGCGAGGGGTGGTCGTGCCCGACGTCGATCAGGTACTGCCACGCCGTCAGTCCCGACATGGGCAGGGCGGCAGCGTGCGTGTGGTCGACGGTGGCCGGCTTGGGTGCGAGGTCGGATGCGGGGGCGGTGACGTACTCGGCGTACGCGCCGCTCTGCATCAGGACGGGGAAGCGCAGCAGTCCCACGACCTCGTCCCCGGCTGCGAAGCCGGAGACATCGGCGGCGACGGCCTCCACGACCCCCGAGATGTCGGTCCCCGGGATCAGGGGCAGGTCGAACGGGGGCCTGAACTTGGGCGGGATGCCGGGCATGCCCTCGCGTACGTACCAGTCGGGCGGATTGAGGCCGACCGCCCGCACGCGGACGAGCACCTCGCCCGAAGCCGGTTCGGGAACGGCGACCTCATCGTGACGCAGCACCTCGGGGCCGCCGAACTCGTGCAGCTGGATCGCTTTCATCGTGCGGATCGGCATCGTGTTCCTCCTGCTCGCGGCACGGTATACGCTTATTCGGATCAGCGAACCACATAAGTGATTCACTGATCCGAATATATGGATCAGTGAACCGTTTGGTCAAGCGAGGAGACCGATGCGAGCCGACGCGCAGAGAAACCGCGACCATCTGCTCGACGTGGCTGGGCCCGTCGTGGCCGAGCAGGGCATCGACGTGTCGATGCGCGACATCGCGCGCAGGGCAGGTGTCGGGCTCGCGACGCTGCTGCGGCACTTCCCGACGCGCGAGGCGCTCCTGGAGGGCCTGCTCCACGCGAGCTTCGGCGACCTGACGACCAGGGCGAGCGAGTTCGAGGCGGCGCACACGGCCGAGGAGGCTCTCGTCTCATGGGTGCGCGACTGCGTCGCCTGGACGACCGAGTACCGAGGAGTGACGGTCCTGATGGCGGCGGCCATCGAGGACCCCGAATCCGCCCTCCACGCCTCGTGCGTCACCCTGCGCGCGGCCGGTGCACGACTCCTCACCCGGGCCCAGGCAGCGGGCGCGGCCCGCAAGGACCTCGACGGCGACGACCTCTTCGCCCTGATCGCCATGCTCGCGTGGGTCGGCGACCAACCCACCCTCGCGCCTCGCGCCGACCACCTCTTCGACCTCGTGACGGGGGCTGTGCTGACGCGTGTTGGCGGGGCGGGCATCAGTGAACGGTGAGCCCCCGTTGCCGACAGGCCGCGTCCTCAGCGCGCGTGGCCCCGGGGGCACTGGGCGCCAAGGGAGCCGATGCCGCGCCAGTGTTGAGCGCAATAGGGGACGTCGCAGTCGGGACAGAACCCGGCGTCGCCCTTGAGGTCCGCGCCGTGCACCTGCGCGTAGGTGCGTGGATAGCGGAACGCTGTGCGAAGACGATCGACGTCGGCTGTACCGAGGTTCTCCCCGACGCCGTTCTCGTACGCGTCGCTCTCGACGATGAGCCACCACGAGCCGGGGATGCGCACATGCTCGTAGAACGCGCGGGGCTCTGGTCCCCAGGAGTACCAGCTGACCGGGACCACGCCGGGCGGCGCGAACTCCAGGCGGGCCACCTGCACCTTGCACAGCGCGCACGCCACGCTGAGGACGAACCAGAGGGCGGGTAGCTGTCTCATCTGGCCCTGCCTGGTGGAGAGTCGGGCACCTGACCGGTTCATCTTTGCACGGTGCAACGCCTGAGACGTTTGAATTGCGCAAACGTAAGGAATCGGAAGCGATGCGGCGTAAGTGATGGCGGGTCAGGCGCCGCGTCCCGACGGCAGATCGGCCCAGCCCAGCGGGTGCAGATCGGTGCCGGCGGCCTCCGGGACGGGAGGTTCGCCCCCAGCCTCGTTGAACGCGGTCAGCGCATCGACGAGCGAGGCCCGGTGCTCAGGAGTGAGGCGTTCGACGATCCCGGCGATCTCCTGGCGGCGTCGCACGGTCACGTTCTCCACGATGAGCCTGCCCTCGCCGGTCAGCTGCAACAGCGTCTCGCGCCGGTTGTCCGGGTTGATCTGGCGGTCCGCGAGTCCGGCGGCGATCAATCGGTCCACCATGCGCATGGCGGTCGACGGTGCCACGTGCAACAGCTCGGCGAGAGTCACGAGTTTGGTCGCGCCGCGCGTCGAGAGGACCACCAGCATGCGGAACTGCGGCAAGGTCACCCGGTCCTCGACCTCCGCGAGCGACCTCGCCGACACGGCGACGAGCAGCCGCGAAGCCGTCAGCACGGCGCGGGTGACCGCGGCGACGTCGTCCATGCCCTCGGGAGAGGCGCTGCGCTTCGACATGCCCCCTTTTTACCGCGCCTTCTCGGGTGACGTCGCCTTCGCGCGTGAGGACCGGTCTGCTTTCCGAGGACCCGCAAACGCCGATGGGGCCGGTGCGCACCCCCGTGGTTGGTGGGACCGTGTGCACCAAGACGACTGCCCCCGGCAGGAGTTGAGTGGCGAACCGGGGGCATTCGGCTGGCATGGCAGCTAGTGGATCGGCGACGAAACTCGGCCTCGGACGGGCTCGAAGCGCGGCGAAGAGCCCCGCGATCGCGGTGGCGGCGCGAGCGGGCTTCCTCGGGCGCGGGGTCATCTACCTCCTCATCGGTTTCCTCGCTCTGCGCATCTCCTTTGTCGACGGCGGAGGCGGCAAGCAGGCGGACCGCGGTGGCGCGGTCGCGGAGATCGCCGAGAAACCCTTCGGCATGGCCCTGCTCTGGCTGCTCGGCATCGCCGTGGCCGGAATGGCCGTGTGGCGGCTGTCCGAGGCGGCCTTCGGTCAGGCAGGCCCGGACGGGCGGAAGGCGGGCAAGCGGGCGATGGCCGCCGGCCGCTGCGTCTTCTACGGCTTCGTCGCGTACTCCGTGCTGTCCTTCGCGGCCGGGGAGAAGTCGAGCGGCGGCAGTTCCGACAAGAGTTCCAAGGACGTCACGGCGAAGGTGCTGGAATGGCCGCACGGCCAGTGGATCGTCGGCGCCGCCGGGCTCGCCGTCGCCGCGGCCGGCGTGTGGATCGCCGTACGGGCGCTCCTGCGCAAGTTCCACAAGCACCTGAAGATGTCCGAAATCCCCTCCCGGGCCCGCAAGTTCGTCGACTTCCTTGGCGTGTCCGGCGGCGCCGCCCGCGGCGTGGTCTTCACCGTCGCGGGTGTCTTCGCCGTCACCGCGGCCGTACGGCACGAGCCCGGCCGGGCCAAGGGCATGGATGACACGTTGCGCTCCTTCACCGACACTCCGGCCGGTCCGTGGCTGCTCATCCTGATCGCCGTGGGGCTCGTCGCCTTCGGGCTCTTCTCCTGGGTCAACGCCAGGTGGCGCAAGGTCTGACGGGGCATCAGCACGAGACCCTGGGTCGGCAGTTCACGGGAAACGCCGGATGTCGCGCCGCGTGCACTCCTGACGCGCCAGGGGGCGGAGACGTTTAGACGGCTCCGGAGCGGCCACGCGAAGGTCAGTACCTGCGATCGCAGGAACCGCGAGAGAAGGAACGGATGGTGAACAGCATGACCGCGAGTGAGAAGGCCAAGGCACAGGCGGAGCGGACAGCGGGCGCCGTCATGGAGGCTACGGGACGCGCCGTCGGCAACGAACGCCTCACCGCCAAGGGCCGTGCGGCCAAGGCCATGGGGTCGGCCCGGCAGGGCAAGGAGTCGGCGAAGGACTTCGGCAACCAATGAGCAGGCACTGAGCAAGCACTGAGCAAGCACTGGGCCCACCTCGTACACGGACCTTGGCGCGGGGACGGCCGTGTCCCGACCGTCCCCGCGCCCTCGTGCGGTGTCCGCCCGACGCCCCATTGGTGCACAATGCGGCGATGGACGAACCCAAGTTGGAACTCGCGCTGCAGCGTTACCAGGACGCCGTCGCCGCACTCGACGCGGCCCGCACGGATCTCGAGGCCGAGGCGGCAGCGGTCCTTCGGTCGAGCGAGGCGACGACGGAGGACTGGACGCATGTCTCGCAGCTGACCGGCTGGACCGAGCAGGAACTGCGGCGCCTGGTCGACGCGGCACAGACCGTCGAGATGCCGTAGGAGTGCGTACCGCCTCCGGCCGCTCCCCGGCGCGGCCGCGTTCGTAACGCCCGATCCTTTTGGTCTGGTGCAGGCGCTGTCTGCCGCTTCGCATACAGGTTTCGTTGATGTACGGCGTCCACCGGCGCCTGGTACGGGGGGCTGACCTCGGGAGGAGAAGAACAGCACCGCGATCGCGTCCGACAAGGCGTTCACTGGCTGGTCCAAGATTCACCGACCCACGGTTCTACGCGGCGTTCGTCGACCGTCTCGCCTTCACGCCACCCTCGTCGAGTCCTACCGGCTCGCTCGCGCCCAAGGCGGACAAGGTCAACGGGGCGAAATGGTCGGCCTACGCCGCCGGTCCGGAACGCGAAGACTGCGCTCGTGACGGGTCCGGCTGCGGCGTGAAGTTGCGAGCCAGCACCTCCAACGCTTCCATGACCTCGGTCATCCGCCGGGGATCATCGGATGCCAGGGCCGCGGTGACCGCATCCTCGACGCCGACGGCACGGACCTGCGCCACACGTGGTGAGACCCCAGGGTTCGCGCGCACCAACATGCGGCGCCGGTCGGCGGGATCGGGCGACGTCTGTACCGATCCGGCTTCCTTGAGCCGGGCGACGGCCGTGGACACCTGACTCTGCGGCAGGCCGGTGCGGGCGGCGATCTCGCCGACAGTGGTATCGCGATGAGCGGCGATGTCGCTGGCCACGACCAGGACCATGCGGGCACTGCCCGCATACCGCGCGGCCCCGCCCGGGGGCTCGGGCAGGGCTTCCTCGCCGATCTTCATCAGGGCACGCCCCAGCAGGAACAGCTCGACTCCATCCACACGACCAAGATACATCGAACTTGATTCATCCATATTGATGCATCCACGTCGATGAATTATGTTTGCCGAGGAAGACGACGGAAGGACCGCCGCAGACAAGGGGGACCCCTATGCCCACGACTCTGACCACGGGCACGCTCACCGCTCCCGGCGCAGCCCTGCACTATCAAATCCGCGGTGCCGGCCCGATGCTGCTGATCTCCCAGAGCGGCGAGGGCGACGCCGACCGCACCACCGACCTCGCCGCCCGACTCGCCGGTGCCTACACGGTGATCACCTACGACCGCCGCGGACTGTCCCGCAGTCGCCTCGACACCCCTGAGTGCGGCGCGACACTCACCGAGCACGCCGAGGACGTCCACCACCTCCTGGCTTCACTCACGGACAGCCCAGCCCTCATGCTCGGCTGCAGCCTCGGAGCCGTCATCGGCCTGCACACCGCCGTGCGACATCCCGGACAGATCCGCACCCTCATCGCCCACGAACCCGTCGCACCACGCCTCCTGCCCGACGTCGAACGTGCTCACCATGAACACGAACTCGCCGCCCTCCAGGACCTCTACCTCCGCGAGGGACTCGGCGTCACCCTTCCGGAAATCGCCCGAACCCTGGGCATCGATCCCACGAGCCGGGACACCGAACCGGACCTGACACCCCAGCCGATGAACGCCCGACGCAAAGCCAACTTCGACTACTTCATCCGGCACGACTTCACGGCGATCATCCACGACACACTCGACATCACCGCACTGCAGAGCACCGGCACACACATCATCCCGGCGGCCGGGCGCGCCACGCCACGGACCGTCTTCGACCACCAGTGCGCAACCTCCCTGGCGGCACAGCTCGACCGGGAACTGCAGGAACTGCCCGGCGGCCACAATGGAAACACCAGCCACCCGCGGGCCTACGCAACACGCATCCGGGAGCTCCTGACCACCGTCGACGGCCGTCGACGGGCCGAATAGGACGGACAAGCCCACACCTCGCCTTCCCCCTTGGCGCCAGCCGCTACTGGATCGCCGCGTTCGCCAGCCCCGCACCCGAGTCGATCGAGATCACGTGCGCATCCTCGGCGATGCGGCCGTGAAGTCGGGGGCGTAAATTCAACGGCCTTCTCCCACTTTCGGTGGTAACGGAGGGTGAGGCTCCCCCTGTGGCCTGGACAGCCTGGTGCTGGGACCGTGGTCCAGGAGGAAGAAGTCACAGGTAGTGAGTGAGAAGAGCAATACGAGTAAGTCGTACACGGCCGAGTTCAAGCGGGACGCGGTCGCGCTGGCGCTGTCGTCGGATGAGACCGTGACCGAGGTCGCCCGGGACCTGGGGGTGAGCCCGGAGGGCCTGCGGAACTGGGTGAAGCAGGCAAGGATCGACCGGGGCGATGGATCGACCGGGGTGAAGGGCCGGTCGGGGCGCTGACCACGGCCGAGCGCGAGGAACTGGCACGTCTGCGACGCAAAGTCCGCGAGTAGGAGGCGACGATCGGGGTGCTGGGGAAAGCGACCGCCTTCTTCGCGCAGCAGAAGACGACGTAGCTGCGCGCTACGCGTTCATCGATGCGGAGAAGGCGTCTGAGACCAATCGTGGTCAGCCCGCCGCGCGAGCGGCCCAGGGCCTCGCCGGGCGCGCCATCGCCTCCCGGCGGCTGTGGCGCATGTGTGGGCGCACGTGAACTGATCTTCGCGCGGCCCCCTTTTTTCAGCCAGCAGGGCCGGTGGCGGCTTCCTCCGTGCACCGGCTGCGTGCTGATGTGCGCGTATCGAGGTCGAGTCGACGTTGACGTCCCAGGCGATGCCGCTCACCGCGTCGGCCTGGAGGTGGTGGAGCAGGCGTTCCCAGGTGCCATCGGCCGACCAGCGCAGGTGGCGCTTGTGGACGGTCTTCCACGGGCCGAAACGCTCCGGGAGTTCTCGCCACTGCACCTCGGTGCCGAGCCGGTGGATGATCCCGTTGATCACCTGACGGTGGTGCCGCCACCGCCCGCATCGGTTGTTGCTCACCGGCAGCAGTGACTCCAGCACGACCCACTCGGCGTCGGTCAGATCACCCCGGCTCATCATGAGCGGCACAACGAGCGACCTGACGCCAGCGGCACGGTCAGGCCGACGCGTGACCAGCTTTTTCCGGACGTCCACCATGCTGGAACCACTCCGGCGCCAGGATCGACATCACCGTCGCGTCCACCCGCTCGCCCTCCCAGAGCAGTGCGTTACGCAGCACGCCCTCGGCAACGAACCCGACCTTCTCGTAAGTGCGGCGGGCGCGCGGATTGAACGCGTAGACCTCCAGCGAGATGCGGTGCAGCCCCAGTTCCTCGAAGCCATACCCGACGATCAAACGGGTTGCCTCCGTCCCCAGCCCCGATCCATAGGTGCCGGGCACCAGGCAGATGCGGAAGCTGCAGCTCTCGTTGCCCGGGTCCCACTCGTTGAGGACTGCCTCGCCGACTACGTGCCCGGTCGCCAGCTCGACCACGGCAAGGTCCAGCCGGTCATCTTGCTCCCGACGGCTGTCGTACCAGGTACGTATGCGCCCTTCATCGAGTGCCCCGTCGTCATGGCTGCCGGTCAGCCGAGATGCCTCTGCGTCCAGGAACATCGGCATCAGCGCACGCACGTCATCCACTGTGACTGGCCGGAGCAGCACCTGTTCCCCACGCAGCGACGGCTTGCTGAGGAAGTCCGGGCGTGGAGCTCTTCGAACGTGACCAACCATGGCCGCATTGTGTCCGGCCGACCCGTCCGACGTCCTCCCGATATTCATCACAGGACCGTGATCGAGGAGACAGACCCTAGTGCTCGAGACCTGGAGTCAGGGAGCCGCGTTGCCCGCATGCGCTCGCGACCAGCGAAAACACCCGAGCGTGAAGAGAGACCACCGTGATCTACTGCGGAATCGACTGGCCGGAGAAGAGCCACGACGTGGCCCTGGTCGACGAGAGCGGCCAGTTACTGGCCAAACGGCATATAACCGACGATGCGGCGGGATACAAGATCCTCCTGGAGCTGCTCGCCGAGCACGGCGACACCGAGGACACCACGATCCCAGTCGCGATCGAGACCTCCCGCGGCCTGCTCGTCGCCGTTCTGCGGACCGGCAAGCGTCAGGTCTTCGCCATCAACCCGCTGGCCGCTACCGCGACCGGCACAGCGTCTCGCGCAAAGAGTCCAACCCCGGCGACGCCCTGGTCCTGGCCAACGTGCTGCGCACCGACATGCACGCCCACTGAACCGCCCCGGGTTCGGTAGAGATCTTAGATTGTGGTTGTGACCTGGGGTTTTGTGGCTGCCAGGTGGTAGCTGGTTTCGTATTCGACCGGTGGGACGTGGCCTATCTCACCGTGCAGGCGTCGGTGGCAGTACCAGTCGACCCACTCAGCGGTGGCCAGCTCGACCTCGGACAGGGTCTTCCACGGATGAGAGTGCACCAAAGTTGATGCGGTGACGGGTGGGTGCCGCGATTCTTCTGTCGTCGGTTTCGGGGTGGCGGCAGAGGGGCGGCTGACGGTGGTCTTGGACCCGCATCGCTGGCTGGAGTTGAGGCGGTTTCGTGCCCTGCATGAGTCTGGCGCGATGAGTCTGCGGGAGATCGCAAAGGAGACGGGGCTCAATCGCCGGACGGTGGCGAAGTACTTGTCGGGTCAGGTTCCGGCAGCACCGCCGCGGCGGGGACGATCTGCTCAATTGCGTGGGTCAACCGAGGCGCCCTCAGCGCACAACACGTTACCCGACGCCCCGTCAGGAAAGTCAGCAAGTACTCAGCATCGAGACTGCCAGAGCTGGTCAAACCCTGCGATACCTGCAACTGCGGTGCGGTTCGAGAATGTGTCCTCACCTGCAAACTTGCTGCTATGCGGCGCAGTCGTATGCTGTCCCCGCGCCCGTATAAGAGAACCAGTCGAACCACTGACTCCGCATTGCGGCGAGTCGGCTCCACGGTTGGGTTAGTGCATGACCTCACGGCGTGTCCGGGACGAGGCCTTCGCTACCTCTACCTAGCGGCTCAGTGTGGTTGCACCGAGCGCGGTTCGCTGTCGCAGTTGCGGCCGCATCAAGGGTGCGACCGGCGATGTGGGAGGCGCGCTGATTCGACGGTTGGCCCGCTGGCTGAGGTTGTGTCCCGGGAGGTGGGGGCGGCTGACGTTGAGTGCGAGGTCCCCGGCGGCGACACGACGATTTGTGGGAACCAGGCAAATGGCTGCCGTGAGTCAGCAACGTTCCGATGGGGGAGTCGTCTTGAGTCCGTCCGGCTTCTGCGCATAGAAGTCTGCCGTGGAACGCCGACCTGAGAACTTGGAGCTCAAGGTGCCGCGTTTGGTTGGCGGCCGTAAGTCAATCAGACCTGACAACCTGTCACGAAAGTCAGCATTGGGTCAGCATGAGGCTGACCAGACGTGCCCATGGATGGCGAAACCTGCGACTCGAACACGCGCGCTCGGGCGCGTCGACGAGCATTTGCGATTGCGTAACCTGAGGGGCGGGTGGGCTGGTTCGAAGCCCACTCGGACTCATGCGGCGCGTACAGTAGAACGAGCAGTTCAGCGCACTCGTCCCCGGGGTTTTAGCGGCACAGGTGGCAGCTCCGGTGCGTCCAGTCGATCCCCGTCGTACCCCTTCACTTCCCCAAATCGCGACCCGTTCATCCAGTCTTCCCGGGCCTGAGTGATATCGTCCTGCGACCTGCCGATGAAGTTCCAGAACATCACCAGCTCCTCCTCGAACGGCTCCCCGCCGAGCAGCATGAGGCCCGCGTCCGACCGCGCGCGCAGCGGGAGTTCGGTGCGGCCGCAGCCGAGGTAGAGCATGGAGCCGGGGAGCATGGGGACGTCGTCGACGTGGGAATCGCCGGACATCGACAGGACCGCGTACTCGAAGTCCGGGTTCAGGGGGAGGCGGGTTTCCGTGCCCTGGGTGAGGGAGAGGTCGGCGCCCACGATCGGGGTGTACGTCGTGCCGGGGGACGCCGCGCCGTCGAGGGAGCCGAGGATGACCGTGGCCGTCAGGCCGGGGGCCGTGACCGTCGGCAGCGCGCCGTGGTGCTCGAAGTGCGGGTCCACGTGGCGGTGGGAGTCGGGGAGCGCCACCCAGAGCTGGGCGCCGTGGAGGTAGCGGGCGTGTGAGCGCGGGCTCTCCTCGGAGTGGGAGATCGCGCGGCCCGACGTCATCAGGCCCAGCTCGCGGGGGCGGATCGTCTGGAGGCTGCCCGTCGAGTCCCGGTGCAGCACCTCGCCCTCGTGCAGCCAGCTCACCGTCTGCAGACCCATGTGCGGGTGCGGCGGTACCTGCATGCCGGGCTCGTCCGCGATGTCGTCCGGACCGTAGTGGTCGACGAAGGCCCACGCCCCGACCATGCGGCGGCCCAGGTTGGGCAGGAGGCGGCGCACCTCCGTGGAGCCGCCGAGCCGCACACGGCGCGGGCTGAGGAGTTCGCGCACCGGTTCCGCCACGACGAAGCCGCGTCCGCCGCACACCGAGGGCACTGGTTCGCGGTCAAGATTGCTCATGACGGACAACCTAGACCCGCGGGGCGCCTGGGCGCGCCCCCGCCGCCCGTACGGGTCACCCGACGCGCCGAACGGCGGGCCAGCCACTGGAATGGTCGGGTGCGCCTCGTGAACGGTGGGCCCGGCACCGCGCCGCCCGACGACTGTCTCGCCCGCAACGACTGGATCTGCGGCGAGTATCTGAGCACGCGTCGGCACATGCTGGTGGACGCCACCGTGCAGCATCTGGAGATCACCCTCGTCGCGGTGGCCATCGCCGTCGTCATTGCCGTCCCGCTCGCGCTGCTCGCGCGGCGCTGGGGATGGGCTGCCGGGCCCGTGCTCGCGCTGACGACCGTGCTCTACACGATCCCGTCGCTCGCCATGTTCTCGTTGCTGCTGCCCGTCTACGGGCTGTCCGCCACGCTGGTGATCGCCGGGCTCGTGCTCTACTCGCTCACCCTCCTCGTACGGAACATCCTCGCCGGAC
Source organism: Streptomyces sp. NPDC051684 (assembly GCF_044453445.1). Taxonomy (NCBI): domain Bacteria; kingdom Bacillati; phylum Actinomycetota; class Actinomycetes; order Kitasatosporales; family Streptomycetaceae; genus Streptomyces; species Streptomyces sp. NPDC051684. The sequence goes on from NZ_JBITCS010000033.1 coordinate 25,288, forward strand.
TGCGTTCCGTGCCCGAGGACACTCGGCAGGCCGCACGCGGCATGGGATACGGGCCGATCCGGCTGCTGCTCACCGTCGAGCTGCCGCTCGCGCTGCCCGCAGCCCTTGCCGGGCTGCGTATCGCCACCGTGTCCGCCGTCTCGCTCGTGACCGTCGGCGCCATCGTCGGGTACGGAGGTCTTGGCAATCTCATTTACAGCGGCATGAACACGTACTTCAAGGCCCAGGTGCTCACCGCCTCCGTGCTGTGCGTCGTCATCGCGCTCGTCGCCGATGTCGTGCTGCTCGGCATCGGGCGCGTGCTCACGCCCTGGACGAGAGCGAGCCGCGCGTGAACCTGCTCTCCGACTCCTGGAACTGGCTCGCCGACTCCGCGCACTGGGCCGGCGACAACGGCGTCTGGCACCGGCTCGCCCAGCACGTGACCCTGACCGTCGTCTGTCTCGTCATCAGTTGTCTGATCGCCCTGCCCATTGCTCTTGTGCTCGGGCATCTCGGCAAGGGCGGGGCGCTCGCCGTCAACATCGCCAACGTGGGGCGCGCCGTGCCCACCTTCGCCGTGCTCGTGCTGTTGCTGCTCACGCCGCTCGGGCAGTACAGCGAGGGGCCCACCGTCGTCGCCCTCGTGCTGTTCGCGGTGCCGCCGCTGCTCACCAACGCGTACGTCGGGATGCGCGGCGTCGACCGGGAAGTCGTGCGGGCCGCGCGGGGCATGGGGATGACGGGGCGGCAGATGCTGCTGAAGGTCGAGATGCCGCTCGCGCTGCCGATGATCCTCAACGGGGTGCGGATCGCCGCCGTGCAGCTCGTCGCCACCGCCACCATCGCCGCCATCGCCGGTGGCGGCGGACTCGGGCGGATCATCACCGCCGGGTTCAACCTCGCCAGCACGCCGCAGGTGGTCGCGGGCGCCGTGCTCGTCGCCGTCTTCGCGCTCGTCGTCGAAGCGCTGTTCGAGCTCGTCGAGCGGTTCGGACCGGGATGGCTGCGGGGGAGGGCCGGATGAGCAAGATGCTGCGGAGGGTTGCCCTGTTCCTCGGGCTCGCGCTGCTCGTCGGAGGGTGTGCGAGCGGGCCCTCCCTGGAGGACCGGGGCGAGGTGACCGCGCCGCCCGGCGACAGCAAACACCTCGTCATCGGGTCCGCCGGATTCACCGAGAGCGACCTGCTCGCCAACATGTACGCGCTGCTCCTCAAGCAGGCGGGGTACCAGACCGAGCTGCTGTCCGTGGGCAACCGCGAGCTGTACGAACCCGCCCTGGAGTCCGGGCAGATCGACGTCGTGCCCGAGTACGCCGCCACCTTCGCCGACTGGCTCAACGCCAAGAAGAACGGTGCCGACGCCAAGCCCGTCGGCTCGCCCGACCTCGACGCCACCATGAAGAGCCTGCGGGCGCTCGCCGCGCCCCGCGGACTCGATGTGCTCGACGCAGGGAAGGCCGTCGACCAGAACGCGTTCGCGGTGACCGAGGCGTACGCGAAGAAGCACGACCTCAAGACGCTCAGCGACCTCGGCGCGTCCGGCCTGAAGGTACGGATCGCCGCCGGGGACGAGTGCGTACAGCGGCCGTACTGCCAGCCGGGCCTGGAGAAGGTCTACGGCATCGACGTCACCGGAATCGACCCCAAGGGCGTCGGCACCACGCAGGCCAAGAACGCCGTGCAGAACGGGCAGGACCAGATGGTGCTCACCACGACCACCGACGCCACCCTCGGCGACTTCGGGCTCGTCCTGCTCGACGACGACAAGAAGCTGCAGAACGCCGACTACCTCGTGCCCGTCGTCAACCGCTCACGGGCCGGCAACGAGAAGGTCGCCAAGGCGCTCGGCGCGCTCAACTCCGTGCTCACCACCGCCGACCTCGCCGCCATGAACCAGCAGGTCGACAGCTGGCGACGGCTCCCCGAGGACGTCGCGCGCACCTATCTGGAGGACAAGGGACTGCTGCGGCAGGGCGGCTGAGAGGTGTGTGGCGCGGTTCGCTGGGCAATCGGGGACGTGACCACCGCCGCAACAGGAACTCGTACAGGAAGCCGCATGAATCGAGCCGTCGTCGTCGGAGCGGGCGTGCTGGGCGCCTGTGTCGCCTACCACCTCGCCCGCGCGGGCGTCGAAGTCGTCGTCCTGGAGGAGGCCGGACCCGCCTCCGGCACCTCGAGCGCCACCTTCGCCGCCGACGTCACCCACCTGAAGACCCCGCACGCGTACTACCGCCTGAACCGCCAGGGCTCCGACGGCCACCGCGCCCTCGCCGAGGAACTCGACGGGGCCACCTGGCGGCACCCGGCCCCGCTCGTCCAGTGGGCCGACACCGACGAGGCGCAGCGCGCTCTGCACGAACGGGCGCACCGCGTACGGGAATGGGGCCACGACTGTCGCACCGCCCCGGCCTCCGTCCTGTGCGAACTGGCGCCCGCCGCCGACCCGGCCGCCTGCGCCGCGGACGAGGTCGTCGTGCACACCGGCACCGCCTGGTTCGACGCCCCGCGCCTGGTGCGCACCCTGCTGGACGCGGCCGTCCGCAGGCACGGCGCCGAGACGCACTACGGCACCCGCGTCACCGGCCTGCTCCGCAGCGGCACGCGGGTCGTCGGGGCGGAGGCGGGGGAGCGCAGCTGGGGCGCGGACACCGTCGTGAACTGCGCGGGGCCCGCCGCCGACCAGATCGCCGCGCTCGCCGGGGCGCGACTGCCGCTGCGGCACGTGCCCGGACTCGTCGCCGAGAGCGCGCCGCTGGCCGCGGAGCCGCTGACCGCGATCCTCTCGGCGCCCGGCATCGACCTGCGGCCCACGGCGGACGGCGGGGTGCTCGCCCTGTCGTGGGAGGTCGACGCGCGACTGGCGGGCACCGCCGCCGACGGCCTGCCGTCGGAGCTGCACCGGCGCGCGAGCACCGTCGTGCCGGGCCTCGACGGCCCCCGGATCGCCGACGCGCGCATCGGCGTACGACCCGTGCCGCTGGACGGGTTGCCGCTGGTCGGCGAGTGCGACACGGCGCCCGGCCTGTACCACTTGGTGTCGCACAGCGCGGTGACGCTCGCGCCGGTGCTCGGCCGGCTCGTCGCACAGGAGATCACGAGCGGCAGCCCGGCAGGGGAACTGGACGCGTACCGCCCCGACCGGGCGATCAACGGCGACGTACAGGACGAGAATCTGCGGGCGATGAACCGCCACGGGGCAGAATCTCAACCTCAACTTTAGGGTTATGTTCACGTGGGCCGTGCCGCTCGATCAGGCGTCCGCCACCGAGTCGAAATCGACCTCGTCGCGCGCCACGCCCTGCGCGTCCGCGTCCACCGACCGCCGCAGCGCCTCGTGCAGCTTCGCCGGGGTCAGCACCCCAAGGAAACGGGCGCCGTCGAGGACCGCGACCCAGCCCGCGTCGTGCTGGAGCATCACGCCGAACGCCTGCTTGAGCGGCGCTCCGACCGGCACCCACGCCCGCATCCGGTGCGCCAGGTCGCCCACCCGGCCGTCGGGACCGGCCAGGGACGCCTCGTCGAGGCCGATCCAGCCGTGCAGGTCACCGGCCTCGTCGAGCACCACCGCCCACCGCGACCCGTCCTCGCGCATCCGGGCAGCGGCACGCGCAGGCTGCTCGTCGAAGCGCGCCACCGACGGCTGCTCCAGGTCGTCCGGCTCGATCTCGGTGACCGACAGCCGCTTCAGGCCCCGGTCCGCGCCGACGAACTCGGCGACATACGGGGTGGCGGGCGAGCCGAGGACCGCGCCCGGAGTGTCGTACTGCTCGATGCGCCCCTGCCCGTACACCGCGATGCGGTCGCCGAGTCGGACCGCCTCCTCGATGTCATGCGTGACGAGCAGGACCGTCTTGCGGACGGCGGCCTGCATCTTCAGGAACTCGTCCTGCAACTGCTCGCGCACCACTGGGTCGACCGCACCGAACGGCTCGTCCATCAGGAGGACCGGAGGGTCGGCGGCGAGCGCACGGGCGACGCCGACGCGCTGGCGCTGACCGCCGGACAGCTGCTCCGGGTACCGGCTGCCGTACGTGGACGGGTCCAGGCCCACCAGGTCGAGCAGCTCGGCGGCGCGCGCCCTGGCCTTCGCCTTCTTCCAGCCGATGAGCGCGGGTACGGTCGCGGTGTTGTCGAGGATGGTGCGGTGCGGGAAGAGGCCGACCTGCTGGATCACGTAGCCGATGCGGCGGCGCAGCTGCACGGGATCGACCGTGGAGATGTCCTCGCCCTCGACGTGGATGTGACCCGACGTCGGCTCGATCAGCCGGTTCACCATCATCATCGTGGTGGTCTTGCCGCAGCCGGACGGGCCGACGAGCGTGACCAGTTCGCCCTCGTTCACCTCGAACGAGAGGTCGTCCACCGCCGTCGTGCCGTCCGCGTACCGCTTGGTGACATGGTCGAACCGGATCATGCCATCAACGCTAGCCGCGCCCTTCGGTCGCCGCCCTTCAGCCGCCGCTCATCAGGTCGCTCACCAGGACGACCTCCAGGGTGCGGGGGCCGTGGACGCCCTCGACGCGGTCGAGTTCGATGTCGCTGGTGGCGGAGGGGCCGGAGATCCAGGTGAGGGGGCGGGTGGGGTCGAGGCGTTCGAGGGCCTGGGGGACCGATGACACCACCTGGTCGGGGACCCGGACGACGCAGATGTGGTGGTCGGGGACGAGGGTGATGCGGCGGCGGCCCTGGTCGGGGGTGCCGTCCAGGACGATGGTGCCGGTTTCGGCGACGGCGACGGCGCAGGCGGTGACGACGCTGTCGACGGCGTCGAGTTCGGCGGGGGTGTTCGCGGGGCTGTCGGGGACCTGCGCGGCCTCCGCCTCGGCCAGCCATCCGCCGGGCAGCTCCGCGGGCACCGCCACGGTCCGTGAACCGTGCTCGGCGAGGAGGCGCGCGACGGTGGCCGGCAGTTCACCGGCGGTGGCGCGGTGCACGATGGCCCGGTAGTCGGCGAGGTTCTCGGCGAGGAGTTCGATCGTCTGCTCGGTGGTGCGGGTGCCGTGCTCGCGCAGATAGCCGCGGTCGATGTCCGTGGCGTACGACTCCGGTGCCTGGACCGGGCCGCCGAGCGCGCGCCGCACTCGGCCGAGGATCACGTCCCTGCTGCTCACTTCGTTGTGTCCTTTCCGCCGTTCGTACGCTTCCACCAGTCGCGGAAGGGTTCCGCGGGCACGGTGGGCAGGTCGCGGGTGTCGGTCCAGGCCTTGCCGGGGCCGGGCATGGTGCGCGGGTGGAAGCGTCGGGTGCGCGAGGCCAGGCGCTGGCCGGTGGCGAGGGCGGCGGGGTGGGTGAAGGCCCAGGTGGCGGCGCGCATCGCGGCGCGTTCGGCGGCGTGACCCTTGGCCGGGCGCAGCATCACCTTGTTGCCGTTGCGGGTGGCCGGTCCACCCGCGACGACCCGCTCACGCAAATGCACCAGCACCTCGGGGATGTCGATGGCGACCGGGCACACCTCGTAGCAGGCCCCGCACAACGACGACGCATACGGCAGCGAGGCGTCGATGTCGGAGCCGGTTCCGCGCAGTTGCGGGCTGAGGATCGCGCCGATCGGGCCGGGGTAGACGGATCCGTAGGCGTGGCCGCCGGCCCGCTCGTAGACGGGGCACACGTTGAGACACGCCGAGCAGCGGATGCAGCGCAGGGCCTGGCGGCCGACCTCGTCGGCGAGGGTGTCGGTGCGGCCGTTGTCGATCAGGACCAGGTGGAAGGTCTGCGGCCCGTCCGAGTCCGTCGTGCCTGTCCACGTCGACGTGTAGGGGTTCATACGCTCGGCGGTCGAGGAGCGCGGCAGGGTCTGGAGGAAGACCTCCAGGTCCTGCCAGGTCGGGACGATCTTTTCGATGCCGACGACGGAGATGAGGGTCTCGGGCAGGGTCAGGCACATGCGGCCGTTGCCCTCCGATTCCACGACCACGAGGGTGCCGGTGTCGGCGACCATGAAGTTGGCGCCCGAGATGCCGACCTTGGCGCGCAGGAACTTCTCCCGCAGGTGCAGGCGGGCCGTCTCCGCCAGCTCGGCGGGGGTGTCGGTGAGGTCGTCCGGGGCCGGGCGGCCCCAACTGCCCATCTCCTTGCTGAAGATGTCGCGGATCTCGCCACGGTTGCGGTGGATCGCCGGGACCAGGATGTGCGAGGGCTTGTCGTGGCCGAGCTGCACGATCAGTTCGGCGAGGTCGGTCTCGTAGGCACTGATGCCCTCGGCCTCCAGGTGTTCGTTGAGGCCGATCTCCTGCGTGGCCATCGACTTGACCTTGACGACCTCGGTCTCGCCGGTCTCGCGGACCAGCGAGGTGACGATGCGGTTGGCCTCGTCGGCGTCGCGCGCCCAGTGCACCGTGCCGCCGGCCGCCGTGACCGAGTCCTCCAGCTGGACGAGGTAGTGCTCCAGGTGGTGGAGGGTGTGGTCCTTGATCTCCTTGCCGGCCTGGCGCAGCAGTGCCCAGTCGTCCAGCTCGGAGACGGCACGGGCCCGCTTGTCGCGGATGGTGTGCGTGGCGTGCTTCAGATTGGCGCGCAGGGTGGTGTTGCGTACGGCGTCGTGCGCGGCCGTGGGGAAGGCGGGCATCCCGACAAACGTTCCGCCGCTCATGCGTGGGCCTCCTCGTCCTCGGTGCCGGCCAGGATCTCGGCGATGTGGACGGGGCGCATGCCGACCTTCAGGCGGGACATGGTGCCGCCGATGTGCATCAGGCAGGAGTTGTCCGCCGCGCACAGCACCTCTGCGCCGGTGGACTCGGCGTTACGGACCTTGTCGGTGCCCATCGCCGCCGACACGTCCGCGTTCTTGACCGCGAAGGTGCCGCCGAAGCCGCAGCACTCCGCCGCGCCCGGCAGTTCCACCAGCTCAAGTCCCTTGACCTCGCTGAGGAGTTGAGTGGGCCGCTCGCCCAGGCTGAGGGAGCGCAGGCCGTGGCAGGTGGGGTGGTAGGTCACCTTGTGCGGGTAGTACGCACCGACATCCGTCACCTTCAGTACGTCGACCAGGAACTCCGTCAGCTCGTACGTCTTGGGGATGACCGGCGCGAGCGTCGCCGCGAGGCCGCCGCCGCGGCCTTCGGAACGGGCTCGATCACCCATCCTCGGGTACAGCTCCCGCACCATCGCCGCACACGAACCCGACGGCGTGATGATTGCGTCGTAATCACCCGAGGCGAGGCCGGGGCCGAAGGTGTCGGCGTAGTGGGTGGCCAACGGCTCGGCCTCGCGGCGGTACCCCGTGTTGTAGTGCGGCTGACCGCAACAGGTCTGCGCGGCGGGGAAGTCGACCTCCACGCCGAGCCGGGTCAGGAGCTTGACGACGGCGCGGCCCGTGTCCGGGTACAGCGTGTCGTTGACACAGGTCAGGAAGAGCGCGACACGCATCGGGGGCCCCTTCGGTCGGTCGGATTCGGTCGGTGCGGGTGGTGCATCGGTGATCATCGGACGGGTGCAGCGTACGTCGTGGACGGGGGCTGGTCACGGGGTGCGGACGCGTGCCGCCGCCGCGTCCCACGCGCCGCGGTCGCCGCTCGGCGCGTACCGCGCCAGGGGCTGGGTGTCGGCGACGAGTCGGCGCATCGCCGCCCGGTCGCCGATGACACCGTCGGCCCGCGCCTGAACGAGTACGTTGCCCAGCGCGGCGCCCTCGGCGGGACCCGCCACGACGGGCAGCCCGCAGGCGTCGGCCGTGAGTTGGCACAGCAGCACGCCCCGGGCGCCGCCGCCGACGATGTGCACCACGTCCACCGGGCGGTCGGCCAGGCGGGACGCGTCCTCGATGGCGCGGCGGTGCGCGAGGGCGAGCGAGTCGAGGATGCAGCGGGTGGTCTCGGCGCGGGTTCGGGGCTCGGGCTGGCCGGTGGCGCGGCAGGCGGCGGCGATCCGGTCCGGCATGCCGCCGGGCGGCAGGAACGTGGGGTCGCCCGCGTCGACGACCGAGCGCAGCGGGGTCGCCTTCGCGGCCTCGTCGAGGAGTGCGGTCAAGTCCGGCTGGTTCCAGGTGCGTTGGCACTCCTGGAGGAGCCACAGGCCCATGATGTTGCGCAGGTAGCGGACCGTGCCGTCGATGCCGAGCTCGTTCGTGAAGTTCGCGGCGCGGCTCTCCTCCGTGAGGACGGGCGCGTCGAGTTCGAGGCCCGCGAGGGACCAGGTGCCGGTGCAGATGTACGCGAAGTTCTCCTCGGTCGCCGGGACCGCGGCCACGGCCGAGGCGGTGTCGTGCGAAGCGACCGTCGTGACCGGCACCGGACCGGTGAGGCCCGTCGCGTCGAGGACGTGGGGGAGGAGTTCACCCGCCGGGTCGCCGGGGCGGCGGATCGGGGCGAAGAGGTTCACGTCGATGCCGGCGCGAGCGGCGATGCCGTGGGCCCAGTCGCCGGAGCGGGGGTCGATGAGCTGGGTGGTGGAGGCGTTGGTCAGCTCGGTGCCCTGCTGTCCCGTCAGCCAGTACGCGAGGAGGTCGGGGATCAGCAACAGGCGGCGGGCGGCGTCGAGGTGTGCCGTATCGCGGGCCGCCGTGAGCTGGTAGATCGTGTTGAACGGGACGTACTGGAGGCCGGTCGCCGCGTACAGCTCCTGCGGCGGGATCGTCGCCCACAGCTTCTCGGCGGTGTGGTCCGTGCGGCTGTCCCGGTAGTGGTACGGGTTGCCCAGGAGGACGTTGTCCGCGTCGAGCAGTCCGTAGTCGACGGCCCAGCTGTCGATGCCGAGGGAGCGGACCGGGCCGGACTTGCGGAGTCCTTCCAGGAGCCCTGCGTACAGCCCGAGGATGTCCCAGTGCAGGCCGTCGGGAGTACGGACGGGGACGTTCGGAAACCGGTGTGCCTCTGTGAGGGCGAGGGTGTCCGGCGTGACCCGGGCCGTCATGACCCGGCCGCTGGAGGCGCCCAGGTCCATGGCGGCGTAGGGAGTGGGGGAGGTGGGCATGAGCGGGCTCCGAGCGGGAGGGCGGGCAGATCAAGCCCCTGCGGCGATTGAGCAGCGGGGTCCGGGGCGGAGCCCCGTGCGGGTGGGCGCGCCGCAACGGGGGCGTACCGAATCGGTGGGCGCGCCCCAGCGGCTGGACGCGCCCACGGCGGGTCAGCGCAAGAACGCCGCCGCCACACCCGCATCCACCGGAACATGCAACCCGGTCGTGTGTGTAAGGTCGCCCCCGGTCAAAGCGAACACCGCGTTCGCCACATGTTCCGGCAGCACCTCCCGCTTCAACAGCGTCCGCTGCGCGTAGAACTCGCCCAGCTTCTCCTCCTCCACCCCGTACACCGCGGCGCGCTTCGCGCCCCAGCCGCCGGCGAAGATCCCGGACCCGCGCACCACACCATCGGGGTTGACCCCGTTGACCCGGATCCCGTCACTACCCAACTCGGCCGCGAGGAGGCGTACTTGGTGGGCCTGGTCCGCCTTCGTCGCCGAGTACGCGACGTTGTTCGGGCCCGCGAACACCGCGTTCTTGGAGGCGATGTAGACGATGTCGCCGCCCATGCCCTGCGCCCGCATCACCCGCGCCGCCTCGCGCGAGACCAGGAACGAACCGCGCGCCATGATGTCGTGCTGGAGGTCCCAGTCCTTGGCCGTGGTCTCCAGGAGCGGCTTCGAGATGGAGATGCCCGCGTTGTTGACGACCAGGTCCACGCCGCCGAAGGCGAGCGCCGCCGCCTTGAATGCGTCCGCGATCTGCTCCTCGGAGGTGACGTCGACCGTCACCGCGACCGCCTTGTCGGGGCCGCCCAAGTCCTCGGCCACCGCAGCCGCGCCGTCGGCATTCACATCAGCGACGACCACGCACGCGCCCTCGGCGACGAGCCGGTGCGCGATGGCCTTGCCGATGCCGGAGCCGGCACCCGTCACCAGTGCCACCCGCGTGGCGAGCGGCTTCGGCTTCGGCATCCGCTGGAGCTTGGCCTCCTCAAGTGACCAGTACTCGATGCGGAACTTCTCCGACTCCTCGATCGGCGCATACGTCGACACGGCCTCCGCGCCGCGCATCACGTTGATCGCGTTGAGGTAGAACTCGCCGGCCACCCGCGCCGTCTGCTTGTCCTTGCCGAACGAGAACATGCCGACACCCGGCACCAGCACGATCGCCGGGTCCGCGCCGCGCATCGCGGGGGAGTCGGGGCTCGCGTGCCGCTCGTAGTACGCCGCGTACTCGGCGCGGTACACGGCGTGCAGCTCCTTCAACCGCTCGGCCACGGTGCCGAGTTCGGCGCTGGGCGGGAGGTCGAGGACGAGCGGGCGGACCTTCGTACGAAGGAAGTGGTCCGGGCACGAGGTGCCCAGCGCGGCGAGGCGCCGGTGCTCGGCGGACGCCAGGAAGTCGAGGACGGGGCCCGAGTCGTCGAAGTGGCCGACCTGCGGGCGGTCCGTGGAGGCCAGGCCCCGGATCAGTGGGGCGAGTTCGGCGGCCCGCGCCCGGCGCTCGGCCGCGGCAAGGGCCGCGTAGCCCTCGATGACCGGACCGAACGGCTCCTCCTTGCCGCGCTCGGCGAGGAACGACTCCGCGGTGCGGATCATGTAGAGCGAGTTGGCCTCGCACTCCTCGGCCCTGGCACCCCAGGCCGTGATGCCGTGGCCGCCCAGGACGCAACCGATGGCGTTCGGGTTCGAGGCCTTGATCTCCGCGATGTCCAGGCCGAGCTGGAAGCCGGGGCGCCGCCACGGCACCCACACGACCTTCTCGCCGAAGCATTCGGCCGTCAGCTTCTCCCCGTCGGCGGCGCAGGCGAGCGCGATGCCGGAGTCCGGGTGCAGGTGGTCGACGTGCGCCGCGTCCACGAGGCCGTGCATGGCCGTGTCGATGGACGGCGCGGCGCCGCCCTTGCCGTGCAGACAGTAGTCGAACGCGGCGACCATCTCGTCCTCGCGCTCCACGCCGGGGTACACCTCGGTGAGCGCCTTGAGCCGGTCCACGCGCAGCACCGCGAGCCCGGCCTCCTTGAGCGTGCCCAGGTCGCCGCCCGAGCCCTTGACCCACATCAGCTCGACGTCGCCGCCGGTGACCGGGTCGGTCCCGGTGGCCTTGGCGGAGGTGTTCCCGCCGGCGTAGTTGGTGTTGCGGGGGTCGGCGCCGAGCCGGTTCGAGCGGTCGATGAGGGCGGCGACCTGGGGGTGCGTAGCCATGAAAGGTCCTAAATACCTGAGGAGTTGAGTGAGCCGAACGACGAGAGAACGGTTACGCGCCCCACCCCGCCTGTTCCCCGCCGACCCGCTCGGCAACGATCCGCTCCTGCCACCCGGACGCGGCGTACGCGGCGACGGGGTCGGCCGCGAGCCCCTGCTCCTCGCGCCACTCGGCCAGCAGCGGCCGCACATCGGTGTTGTACGCGTCCATGATCACTGCGTTCGCGGTCAGGACGTCGCCCGCCGCCTGCGCGGCGCTCAGCGCCTCGCGGTCCACGAGCAGCGCCTTGGCGGTGGCCTCCTGCACGTTCATCACGGACCGGATGACCGCCGGGATCTTCGCCTCGATGTTGTGGCACTGATCCAGCATGAACGCGACGTTCGTGGCCGGGTCGAAGCCGCCGTTCTTCGCGACCTCGTGCAGGATGCGGAAGAGCTGGAACGGGTCGGCGGCGCCCACCATAAGGTCGTCGTCCGCGTAGAAGCGGGAGTTGAAGTCGAAGCCGCCGAGCTTCTTCTCGCGCAGCAGCAGCGCCACGATGAACTCGATGTTCGTGCCCGGCGCGTGGTGCCCGGTGTCGACGACGACCTGCGCCTTGTCGCCGAGCTTGAGGCACTGCATGTAGGAGGTGCCCCAGTCCGGCACGTCCGTCGTGTAGAAGGCCGGCTCGAAGAACTTGTACTCCAGGAGCAGGCGCTGGTCGTCGCCGAGCCGCTCGTAGACGGCGGCGAGGGACTCGGCGAGGCGGTCCTGGCGGGCCACGATGTCGTCCTGGCCCGGGTAGTTGGTGCCGTCGGCGAGCCAGATCTTCAGGTCCTTGGAGCCCGTGGCGTCCATGATGTCGACGCAGTCCAGGAGGTGGTCGAGCGCCTTGCGGCGGACCTTCGGGTCCGGGTGGCACACGCTGCCGAACTTGTAGTCGTCGTCCTGGAAAGTGTTGGAGTTGATGGTGCCGAGTTCGACACCGCGCTCCTTGGCGTACGCGGACAGAGCCGCGTAGTCGTCGACCTTGTCCCACGGGATGTGCAGGGCGACCTTAGGGGCGATGCCGGTGAACCCGTGCACCTTCGCCGCGTCGTCCAGCTTCTCGTGGGGCGTGCGCGGCACACCGGCCTGGGCGAACACCTTGAACCGGGTGCCGGAGTTGCCGTAGCCCCAGGACGGCGTCTCGATCCGCTGGTTGGCGAGTGCGGCCTTCACGGCAGCGATGTCAGGCATGTCCACCTCTGAGTACACGGGTCTGCGAGCCGTCCGATGAATCGTCTGCACAATGAACCCTTTGTGAATCGATTCATTGTGCAGCGAAGCTAGTCCCCCCTCGTGGGGTGCGTCAAGGGGGTGGGCGAGGACTCCCGTGCGTTACGGAATCGTTTTGTACGTCGTCGTATTCCGGACGTTCAGACCCCTTGACCGGGGCGCCGGGGCGTGGCTAGCTTCCGGAACGTTTCACTGAAACATTTCACGTCGGGTGCCCTGCGAGTCACGTCGGGTGCTCTTCGACCCTCTGGAGACCTGTCATGACGCCACCTGAACCGGAGACCACTCCGGTGCTCGCCCTGGAGGGGGTGAGCAAGTCCTTCGGTGCCGTGCGCGCCCTGCGTGGTGTGTCGTTGAGCCTGATGGCCGGCGAGGCGCACGCCCTCGCCGGCGAGAACGGCGCGGGAAAGTCGACGCTCATCAAGGCCCTCGCCGGGGTGCACCGCCCGGACGACGGGACGGTTCTGCTCGACGGCTCCCCGGTCGAGTTCCACGGCCCTGCTGACGCCCGCGACGCCGGTGTCGCCGTCATCTACCAGGAGCCGACGCTCTTCCCCGACCTGTCCATCTCCGAGAACATCTTCATGGGCCGCCAGCCGCGCCGCTCCTTCGGCCGCGTGGACCACGCGGGCGTCAAGGAGGCCACGGCCGCGCTGTTCAAGCGGCTCGGCGTGGAGCTCGACCCGGACCAGCCGGCCCGCGGCCTGTCCATCGCCGACCAGCAACTCGTCGAGATCGCCAAGGCGTTGTCCTTCGACGCCCGCGTGCTGATCATGGACGAGCCCACCGCCGCTCTCACCGGCAGCGAGGTGGCCCGCCTGTTCGGCGTCGTACGCACGCTGCGCGAGCAGGGCGCCGCCGTGCTGTTCATCTCGCACCGCCTGGAGGAGATCTTCGAGCTGTGCCAGCGCGTGACGACGTTGCGCGACGGCGCGTGGGTGGCGAGCGAACCCGTCGACGGGCTCACCGAGGACGACCTCGTGCGCCGCATGGTCGGCCGCGACCTCGACGAGCTGTACCCCAAGCAGGACGCCGAACTCGGCGAAGTCGCCCTCAGCGTCCGGCGGTTGACCCGCGAGGGCGTGTTCACCGACGTCTCCTTCGAGGTGCGGCGCGGCGAGATCGTCGGCCTCGCCGGGCTCGTCGGAGCGGGCCGCAGCGAGGTGGCCCGCGCCGTGTTCGGCGTCGACCGCTTCGACGGCGGCGAGGTGGAGGTCCTGGGGCAGAAGCTCAAGCCCGGCGCGCCCAGCCTCGCCATGCACGCGGGCCTGGCGCTGGTGCCCGAGGACCGGCGGGCCCAGGGCCTCGTGATGGACATGTCCATCGAGCGCAACATCGGGCTCACCGGCTTCGCCGACACCTCGCGCGCGGGCCTGATGAACCGCAAGGCGGAGCGCAGCCGGTCCCTGGACTGGTCGGTGAAGCTCCAGGTCAAGTACGCGCGGCTCGCAGACGTCGTCGGCACGCTCTCAGGCGGCAACCAGCAGAAGGTCGTCCTCGCCAAGTGGCTGGCCACCGGTCCGCAGGTGCTCATCGTCGACGAGCCCACGCGCGGCATCGACGTCGGAACGAAGGCCGAGGTGCACCGCCTGCTGTCCTCGCTCGCGGCCGACGGCGTCGCCGTCCTGATGATCTCCTCCGACCTGCCGGAGATCCTCGGCATGGCCGACCGGGTGCTCGTCATGCACGAGGGACGGCTCGCCGCGGAGCTGCCGCGCGCGGAGGCGAACGAGGAGTCCGTGATGGCGGCGGCGACGGGGAGGGCGGCGTGAACTCCGTCAGGGACCCGGGCGCCGTCGTGAGGCACGCCGAAGCGCGCGTCACGCGCGCCTCCCGCTTCCGGCAGCCGCGCCCCACGTCGGACGAGGCACCCCGCGCGACCGCAGGGCCCGCGCGGCCCGCCGCGGCAGGTGCGGACCACTCATGGCCCGCCGCGCCCGGTGCGGACCACGCGCTGCCCGCACCCGTGCACACCGCAAGGAGCACCGCATGACCATCACCGCACCACCCGTCCGCGAGGACGGGGCGCCACCGCCCACCGCCGGGCGGCGGCTGCTCGACAAGGTGTTCAAGGCGCGCGAACTCGCCGTCGCCGCCGTGCTCGTGGTGATGCTGCTCGCCACGCAGGTCTCCAACACCGAGTTCCTCTCGCAGCAGGGCGTCAAGGACCTCCTCCTGAACGCCACCATCCTCGTCCTCGTCGCCACCGGCCAGGCGATCGTCGTCATCACCCGCAACGTCGACCTGTCCGTCGGCTCGGTGCTCGGCATCTCCGCCTTCGCCGCGGGCGACTACCTTCAGGGCGGCGGCAGTTCACTGATCGCCGTCGTGTACGCCGTCGCCATCGGCACCGTCTTCGGCGTCCTCAACGGCGCGCTCGTCAGCCTCGGCAAGGTGCCCGCGCTCGTCGTCACCCTCGGCACGCTGTACGTGGTGCGCGGCATCGACTCCATCTGGGTCGGCTCGCAGCAGATCGTCGCCGCCGACCTGCCCGACTCCTTCGTCGACTTCGGCCACGACGGCCTCTGGATCGTGCCCTACCTGGCCCTGCTCGCCGTCGCCGTCCTGCTCTGCGTCGGCTACTACCTGCGCAGCTACCGCAGCGGCCGCGAGATGTACGCGCTCGGCTCGAGCCCCGAGGCCGCGACCCTCGCCGGCATCCCCGTCCGCAAGCGGATCATGACGGCGTACGTGCTGTGCGGCGCGCTCGCCGGACTCGCAGGCGCCCTGTATCTCGCGCGCTTCGGCAACGTCGACTCCGGCACCGGCAACGGCTACGAACTGACCGTCGTCAGCGCCGTCGTGGTCGGCGGCGTGGCCTTCACCGGCGGCGCGGGCACCGTCTACGGCGCCGCCCTCGGCGCCCTCTTGCTGACCTCCATCAACAGCGTGCTGCCCGCCATCGGCGTCAGCTCCGTGTGGGTCACCGCCATCAACGGAATCCTGCTGCTGCTCGCCATCGCCGTCGACCGGATCGTCGCGCTGCGCGTCGCCGCCGTGCTGCGCAAGCAGGCCGCACAGATGAGGAGCGCCCGCCATGCCTGACTCCCTTAAGCACTCGGTGCGTTGGGACACTGCTGTCGGCGCCCTGCTCGTCGTACTGCTGCTGTGCTCGTTCGCGTTCGTCGACAACTTCGGCAACGCGCTCAACCTGTCGTTCCTCATCGGCAACACCCTGCCCATCGCGATCATCGCTCTGCCGATGACGATGCTCGTCATCTCAGGCGAGGTCGATCTGTCGGTCGGCTCCACGGTCGGCCTGTCCGGGGCCGTGATGGGCGCGCTGTGGAACAACGGCATGGCCATCGAGACGATCATCCCGCTGTGCCTGCTGCTCGGTGTCGTCTGCGGACTGATCAACGGGCTGCTCGTCACCCGCCTCGGCCTGCCCTCGCTCGCCGTCACCATCGGTACCATGGCCGCCTACCGCGGCATCGCCCAGATCGTCCTCGGCTCCGACTCGGTCACCGACTTCCCCTCCCAGTACCTGGACTTCGGCGCGAACCGGATCGGCGACACGTTCATCCCGTACGCCGCCCTGCCCTTCGTCGTCCTGCTCGCCATTGCGATCGTCGTACTGCACGCCACCCGCATGGGCCGCTCCCTCTTCGCGATCGGAGCGAACGAGGAGGCCGCCCGGTTCGCCGGCGTGCGCGTCAAGCGGCTCAAGCTGTCGATGTTCGTGACGACGGGCGTGCTCTCCGCGCTCACCGGCGTCTTCTGGGCGCTGCACTACGCCAGCGCCCGCTACGACAACGCCACCGGGCTCGAACTCTCCGTCATCGCCGCCGTGTTGCTCGGTGGCATCGACTTCGACGGCGGCAAGGGCACCCTCGGCGGCGCCATCGCCGGTGTGTTCCTGCTCGGCTCGCTGCAGAACGTGATGAGCCTGCTCAACGTCTCCGCGCAGTCCCAGATCGTCGTCACCGGCGTGCTGCTCGTCATCTCCGTGCTCGCGCCGCGCGTCGGCCGCCAGATCGCGCAGGCCCGGTCCCGCAAGAAGACGGCGACAGCCGCCCCCGTCGCTCCGTAGCCCCACCTCGCCCTGAGCCCTAAGGAAACGCCATGAACGCTCGCACCCGCCGGCTGTCCGCCGCGCTCGCCGTCTCCACCGCCCTCATGGTGGCCGCCACCGCCTGCGGCGGCACCACCAAGTCCGACTCCAACAAGGAGGACGCCAAGTCCGCCGCAGCCGGAAAGGCCGATCCGAACGCCAAGACCAAGAAGGGCCTCACGGTCGCCTTCCTGCCCAAGCAGGTCAACAACCCGTACTTCACCACCTCCGACAACGGCGGCAAGAAGGCGGTGCAGCAGCTGGGCTCGACGTACAAGGAGGTCGGCACCAGCTCCGGCACGG
Source organism: Streptomyces sp. NPDC051684 (assembly GCF_044453445.1). Taxonomy (NCBI): domain Bacteria; kingdom Bacillati; phylum Actinomycetota; class Actinomycetes; order Kitasatosporales; family Streptomycetaceae; genus Streptomyces; species Streptomyces sp. NPDC051684. Next base: position 41,981 of record NZ_JBITCS010000033.1, read on the forward strand.
ATACCTCCGGACAGGTCTCCTACGTCAACACCCTCACCCAGCAGCAGGCCGACGCCATCGCCGTGTCGGCGCAGGACCCGGGCGCGCTGTGCACCGCGCTCAAGCAGGCGATGAAGAACGGCGTCAGCATCGTCACGTACGACTCCGACACCAAGGTCGACTGCCGCAACGCCTTCGTCTCGCAGGCCAGCGCCGAGGACCTCGGCCGCACCCAGGTGCAGCAGATCGCCAAGCAGATCGGCAACAAGGGCGAGATCGCGATCCTCTCGGCGGCTCAGACGGCCACCAACCAGAACACGTGGATCAAGTACATGAAGGACGAGCTGAAGAAGCCCGCCTACAAGGACATCAAGCTGGTCACGACCGCGTACGGGGACGACGACGCCCAGAAGTCGTTCCAGCAGACCCAGGGCCTCCTCCAGGAGCACCCGAAGATCAAGGGGATCATCTCCCCGACCACGGTCGGCATCAAGGCCGCCGCCCAGTACCTGTCCGGCTCCAAGTACAAGGGCAAGGTCAAGCTGACCGGCCTCGGCACCCCCAACGACATGCGTGCCTACGTCAAGAACGGCACCGTCGAGGCCTTCGAGCTGTGGGACCCGGCGAAGCTCGGCGCGCTCGCCGCGCACACCGCCGTCGCCCTGGAGTCCGGGCAGATCACCGGCAAGGCCGGGGAGAAGTTCAAGGCCGGCGACATGGGCGAGTACACGATCGAGAAGGACGGCGTCGTCACCCTCGGCAAGCCGACCGTCTTCAACAAGTCGAACATCGACGACTACAAGTTCTGAGCGGGAAACGACACATGAGTGACACGCAACGCGTCTGCTTCCTCCTCAAGGTCAAGGCCGACCGCATCGACGAGTACAGGGCCCGCCACGCGCCCGTATGGCAGGAGATGCGCGAAGCCCTGACGGCCACCGGCTGGCACAACTACTCGCTCTTCCTGCGCGAGGACGGACTGCTCGTCGGATACCTGGAGACCGAGGACTTCGACAAGGCGCGCGCCGCCATGGACGCCACCGACGTGAACGCGCGCTGGCAGGCCGAAATGGGCGAGTTCTTCGAGGCGTTGGACGGGCAGGCGCCCGACGCCGCGATGCGCCCGCTCACCGAGGTCTTCCACCTTGCCTGAGCGTTCCGGCGTGGGCATCAAGGACGTCGCCCGGGAGGCGGGTGTCTCGGTGGGCACCGTCTCCAACGTCCTCAACCAGCCCGACCGGGTCTCCGGACCCACCCGCCGCCACGTCCAGCAGGTCATCGCCCGACTCGGCTACGTCCGCAGCGAGTACGCCCGCCAACTACGGGCCGGGCAGAGCCGGATCATGTCGCTGCTCGTCCTCGACATGGGCAACCCGTTCTTCGTGGACCTCGCGCGCGGCGCCGAACGCGCCGCGCGCGAGGCCGGACTCGGGGTGATGGTGTGCAACAGCGCGCAGAGCCCCGCGGTGGAGGCCGAGTACCTCTCCATGTTCGCCGAGCAGCGGGTGCGCGGCGCCCTGATCACGCCGGCCGATCCCAGCGGCGCGACGCTCCGCGCCTTTCGCCGCCACGACATCCCGTACGTCGTCGTGGACCGGGTCGCGGGCGACGAACCGGGCTGCTCGGTGGCGGTCGACGACGTGGCGGGCGGCACGCTCGCCGTCCGCCACCTCCTCGACACGGGGCACCGCTCCCTCGCCTACGTCAGCGGCCCGCCCCACCTCAAACAGGTCCAGGACCGCCGTGAGGGCGCCCACAAGGCCCTCGCGGAGGCGGGCCTCCCTGACACGCTGCTCACCGAACTCCCCACGGAACGCCTCGACGTGGCCGCCGGCCGCGACGCGGGCGCCCGACTCCTGGGCCTGGCCCACCGCCCCACGGCCGTCTTCTGCGCCAACGACCTCCTCGCCCTCGGCGTCCTCCAGTCCCTGTACGCGGCGGGTGTCCGGGTCCCCGACGACATCTCCCTGGTCGGCTACGACGACATCGAATTCGCCTCGGCGGCCGCGGTCCCCCTCACATCGGTCCGCCAGCCGGCCACGAGCCTGGGCACGATCGCGGCCCACCTCCTGCTCCAGGAGACGGGGGAGCGGGCGGCGGACCATCGGCATGAACACATCGTGCTGAGGCCGGAGTTGGTGGTGAGGGGGTCGAGTCGGGTGGTGAGGTGAGGCCCTGGGACGTGGTGGGGCGCACCGACCGGCGGCGCCATCAACTCTTCTGGTCTCCCGCCGTGTCGGTGTCCATTTCCTCTGCCCACCGTCGGCTCCAGGCGGTCAGTGGGCTGAGCGCCTCCATGAGGTCCTCGCCAAGTCGGGTGAGGTGATAGGCGTCGCCGTGCATCGTGAGCACGCGGGCGCCGGTCAGCTCGCCCAGCCGGGTGCTGAGCACGCTCGACGACATGCGTTCACACCGGCGCTGCAACTCCCTGAAACCTGCCGGGGTTCGCCGAAGTTCCCACAGGATGCGCAGCGTCCAGCGACGTCCGAGCAGATCGAGAGCAGCCATGACCGGGCGCCCTGTTTCGGACCCACGTGCCGGTGCGCCCGGCCGAGGCGTGCTGGCTTCCATCACCACTCCTTGCGCTTCGACTTTCGAAGCATCATAGTGGTTCGAAAATCGAAGCAGGAGGCGCCGATGCCGCGCATCGAACCGCTCACCTCGCCATATCCCGCATCCATCGACCAGGCGCTCCGCCGATGGATGCCTCCCGGCGTGACGCACGAGCCGCTCGCACTGTTCCGGGTGCTGCACCGCAACCCGGAACTGGCCTCACGCATGTTCGCGCTGGGGTCCGGTCTGCTGGGCCACGGGCTACTGCCCGCCATCGACCGCGAGATCGTCATTGCCCGAACAACCGCGCGCACGGGCTGCGCCTACGAGTGGGGCGTACATGCCGCGGCTCTCTCCCGCCAGGCCGGACTGACCGGGGAACACCTGCGGGCCACCACCGACATCGACACCGCAGCCGGGACCGTCTGGTCGCCTCGCCACGCGGCACTGATCGACGCCGTCGACGAACTGCACGACACAGCGCACCTCTCGCAACCGGCCTGGGAGTCTCTGAGCGCCTACTACGAAGACGCCCAACTCCTGGAATTCCTCGTGCTGGCCGGCTGGTACCGCACCATCAGCTACCTGGCCAACGGGCTCCTCCTGGAGGAAGAGCCCTGGGGCACTCCGTTGCCCGGCACCGATCGATCCGATTCTCGACTTGAACCCTGACACGTACGTCCGAACACAGGAGGTTTCCATGGCCAAGGGCTACTGGGTCAGTGTCTACCGCACCATCTTCGACCCCGAAAAGCTGGCCGCCTACAACAAGCTGGCCGGTCCGGCCGTCCGGGCCGGGGGAGGGCGGGTACTCGCCCGCGGCGGTCGAACTGTCGCCCACGACGCCGGAATCGCCGAGCGCACCGTCCTGATCGAGTTCGAAACCTTCGAGCAGGCGGTCGAGGCACGCGAGAGCGCCGCCTACCAGGAGGCGCTGGACACCCTTGCCGACGCCGTCGAGCGCGACTTCCGCATCATCGAAGGCGTCGACTGATCGCCGGTTCTGCCGACAAGGCCGGCGGGCACGCCACGTCCCGTCGCGCAAGCGCCTTCGCATCCGGCTCGCCACTACGCCGCGCGTACGTCATCCGTGCACGCACCTCGGGCAGGCTGCGAGGGCGATAACTGGGCCCACCGCAGCAGCTCTTGTGAAAGCCCACGCCCGCGTTGAACAGAACCGTGAGGGTTCGCCACGCGGCGATGTCCCGTTGCCGGGGCGCGGTGAACGCGGAACCGTCAGTCTTCGCCGGTGGCGCACTTCGGTTCGGATGAGGACGTAACAACGAGCCTTCTGCCTCGCAGATCGGTTCGCTGCCAGGCTGCTTCGATCTGACTCAACGGAACACGTTCCAGGTCGAAGGTGAGACTGCCGTCGCGCGCCCACTCCACCACTTGGTTGTAGGCGTCCGCCATGGAGGTCGCGTCCAAGTTCTTGCCCACGCCGCAGATTTCGACGCCGGACATGCGCAGGCTCTGGGCGGCGATGGTGAGCGCCGGGCCGGCCGACTCCCCGGCCTGCACAAGCCGAGTGGGCTTGGCCATTTTGAGCTTCTCGGGAGTGAGTGCGCGCAGCAGCATCTCGGTGGGACGTCCCCAGAGGAAGTCCAGCACCACGTCGTAGCCCCCGACCGCGGCATCGGTGTAGGCGCGCACAAGGGCCTCGTCCGAAACAGCGGTGTTGATCACTGTGTCGGCACCGAGAGTGCGCAGTTCTTGTAGCGCGACGTCATCGCGGCCGGTGCACACGATGCGCCCTGCGCCCAACAGCCGGGCTACCTTGACCGCCAGGCGGCCGGCCACTCCGGTCGCACCCTGGATCAGGACTGTCTCGCCAGGTGCCAGCTCGGCGGCCGTCCTGACGGCGAAGCCGGTTACGGCGGAGGAGAGGGCCACAGCGACCGCAGGGTCGACACCCTCCGGCGCGGGCACGATGTTGCTCTTCGCGACGACCGTTCTTTCGGCCAGGGCGCCATACGGTGGGCGCGGCCGGCCGAACCCGACGAGAGTGCCGTCGGGCAGGGTGCCGATCCCGTCGAAGCCGGGGATCGCGGGCAGCTGGGTCAGGAACTGTTTGCTGGCGAAGTGCGTTCCTGTGGCCATCGCCTTGTCGACGTTCTCCACTGCGACTGCTTTGACCTCGACCACCACCTCGCCGTCACCCGCGACCGGTTCCGGGAAGTCCTCATACCTGGGAATGCCGCCGATCTCGTGCAGTACCGCCGCCTTCATCAGGATCACCTCTCCACTCCCCATTGGTCCTCTAACAGTGTTAGAGGACGACCCTAACACTGTTAGGGTGGCGTTCCGGGAGGTGAGAGATCATGGCGCTGGACAGGCAACGCATCGTCACCGAAGCCGTCGCACTGCTCGACGAGGGCGGGCTCGATGCAGTGACCCTGCGCAAACTGGCCCAGCGGCTCGGTGTGCAGGCGCCCACCCTCTATTGGCACATCCGCAACAAGGCGGAGCTCATCAACGAGCTGGCCGAGGCCATCCTCGAAGACCTCACCACGCTGGTCCCACCGGCGGACGGCGAGCCCTGGCGGGACTGGCTGACCCTCGTGGCGCAACGTATGCGCACAGCGATGCTCGACCATCCCGACGGCGCGCGGATCGTCTCCGCCGCGCACCTGTCACCGACCCTCGCGGCCGTCTCGGAGCTGGCCATGAGCACCCTCGTTCACCGAGGACTGCACCTCAGGCAAGCCCGCCTGACCGTGCTCGCGGTACAACGGTTCATCATCGGTCACGTCCTGGAGGAACAGTCGCCCCCACCGGACCGGGCAGCACTCCATGGCTTCGACGCAAGCACCTTCGCCGCGCGACACCCCACGATCACCGCAGGAATCACCGACTACTTCCAAGACGGCCGTACCGTCGACGACCTCTTTCGTGACAGCATCGAAGTGATCCTTCGCTGACCCCGACTGATCCACAACTATTGACAGTTACTCACAGCGCGGGGTGGACCCGTCGGCTCTCACGCAGTGAACCCAAGGTCCCTCCCTCGGGCCACGCCGTGATCTTGCTGTGGATGTCTCGGCCCAGGTTCCACCGCTCGATCGCGGGGTGGAGCAGGTGTAGTTGCCCGTTGGTCGGAACGGGGGGGGCGAACGCGTCCACGAGGACCCTGTTCCTCGACGTGTGTACGCGGCGTTGGTCCCCACCGGATACCGGTGGGGACCAAGAGAGCCGCGCAGTCGGTTCAATCCGTGCGCACGCTCACCTCACCGCACCGAACTCGTCACCCGATACGTCCCCGACCGCAGCCGGAACGTCGCCCTTCCCTCCGTGAAGCTCTCCAGGCGCACCCCTGCCGCCTTCCCCAGCGGCGTGCGGCCCTCGCGGACCGTCTCGGCCGACATCGCCGGGAGGGAAAGCGTCGCCTCCGTGTTCGGTGGGACCACCGCCTCGTAGGAGAGCGTGCCGTCGCCCGCCAGGGACCACTTGCTGGTGATCTCGCCGTAGGGGGAGAGGTGGCGGCCGTCCACCTCCGTGATCTTCCCCGTCGGGTCCAGGTGTGGCTGGAGGACGAAGTGCTGGAAGCCCGGGTGGTCGGGGTCCGTCGTGATGCCGGCCATGTAGGCGTACATCCACTCCATGATCGCGCCGTACGAGTAGTGGTTGAAGGAGTTCATCTCCACCGGGCCGAAGCCGTCCTCCTTGGAGTAGGAGTTCCAGCGTTCCCAGATCGTCGTCGCGCCGTTCTTCACCGAGTACAGCCAGGACGGCATCGCGTCCTGGTGAAGGAGTTCGTACGCGAGGTCCGCGCGGCCCTCGTCCGTGAGGACCGGAGCGAGGACGTTCGCGCCGAGGAAGCCGACCGAGAGGGTGTTCTCCGCGTAGTCGACGCGGGCGCTGTCGGGGTGGGCGGCCTTGTACGCCGCGTCGTTGCCGATGTTGTCCGCCAACAGGCCGACCAGGGCGCGGCGTTGGGCCTGCGTGTCGTAGAAGCCGAGTTTGAGGACCCACAGCAGCGCCGACTGGCTGTTGTCCTCGGGCTCGCCGCCCATGCCGGGCTTGCCGCCGAGGCTCGACCGTACGGTGATCTTCTCGCCGTCGACCGCGATGTACTTCGCCATGAAGGCGCGGCGGATCCGGGTGAACAGGTCCTCGTATGTCTTCGACTCCGAGGTCCGACCCGTGGCGCGCGCCATCTGTGCCATCAGGCGGACGCTGTACGCGTAGTAGACGTCGCTCATCAGCTGCGTGCCGGTGTTCTGGAAAGCGAGCCAGTCGGCGAAGATCGCGCCCTGGCCGGCGTAGCTGTCGCCGCCCTTCTTCTTGATCCAGTCGATGTAGTGGGCCATGGCGTCCCAGCTGCGGTCGATGACCGTCCGGTCGCCGCTCATCTGCCACACCGTCCACGGCACGACGACCCCGCAGTCCGCCCAACCGCTGCACGGCTCCGCCGCGTTGTAACGGTTGCCGGGCGCCACCGCCGTGAACTGCGCGCCGTCGACGCCGTACGTCTTCTGCGACTCGATCAGGATGTCCTCGAAGTGGCTGAGGAAGGCCACCGAGTCCGAGTTGTACAGGCCCGTGCGGGAGAACACCTGGGTGTCGCCGGTCCAGCCGAGCCGCTCGTCGCGCTGCGGGCAGTCGGTGGGAACCCACAGATAGTTGCCGCGCTGGCCCCAATGGACGTTGCTGATCAGCTGGTTGACGTCGGTGTCGTTGGTCTTGATGCTGCCTGTCTCGTGGAGGGCGGAGGTGGCGACCTTGCCGGTCAGGTCCGAGACCGTGACTTCGGCGTCCTTGGTCGTGACCGCCACCGACACGTAGCGGAAGCCGTAGAAGGTCAGCGAGTCCTCGTGGGTCTCGTCCCCGCCGCCCTTGAGGATGTACGTGCTCGTGGCCTTCGCCGAGCGCAGATTGGCCCGGTACAGCGAGCCCACCGGGCCGTCCGCGCCCTTGCTGTCGTCGTTGAGCATCTCGCCGAACCTGACGACGACTTCGGCCCCTGCGGGGCCGCGCAGCGTGTAGCGGGGGACGCCGACCATGTTCTGGCCGAGGTCGAAGACGGCGGTGTCGCCGGTGCGCAGGGTGACCGGGCCCGGCTTGCCGTCCGTGGAGCGGGCGGGGTCGGGGACGATGCGGCCCTTGCCGTTGGCGCTCGACTCCTCGCCCGTGACCTCGGAGTAGACCGTCAGCGACTGCGGTATGCGGTCCCACTTCTCCATCAGGCGGGCCGTCTCGCCGGGGTAGGCGGTCAGCCTGGCGTCCGGGTACTTCGCGGCGTAGCCGACCTCCTCGACGTGCGACCAGGTGGAGGTGTCGAAGCCGCTCGCCGTCCAACCGGTGAGTTCCTTGCGGGCGTCGTAGGTCTGGCCGTCGTAGATGTCGTCGGCGCGGTACGGGCCGGTGTCGGTGGCCCTCCAGCCTGCGCCGGGTTTTGTGACGAGGGTCTGCGTGCCGCCGTCGGCGTAGCGGATGAGGAGCTTGGCCTTGAGGGCCAGCGGATTGCCGTCCTTCGAGTAGTACTTGCTGCCCTCCGAGACACGGGCGTTGTACCAGCCGTTGCCGAGCACGGCGGCGAGCGTCACGTCCCGGCCGCCGCCGTGTGCGACCAGCTCCGTGACGTCGTACGTCATGTAGTTGACGCTCGTGTCGTAGTTGGTCCAGCCCGGGGTGAGCAGTTCGGCCGTGTGGCCCCCGCCCTCGGGGACCGTGACGCGCTCGCCGTTGACGTATGCCTCGTAGACACCGAGCGCCGTGACGTACAGGCGTGCCTCGCGGATCCGTCCCTTGCGAAGAGTGGCCTGACCACGCAGCAGCGGCGCGCCCGCCGAGTTGGGCTTCTTGCCCTTCATGCCGATCCACTGGGCGCCGTCCCAGCGGGTGACGCCGTCGCTGCTCAGCAGGGCCGTCTCGAAGCGGGCGGCGGGGGAGATGCCGACCTCACGGCCGGTGGTGTCCCAGGCCGTCACCGACCAGAAGTAGCTGGTGGACGGCTTGAGTTCGGGACCGTCGTAGCGCACGGCCACCGAGTCGGACGACTTCACGCGGCCGCTGTCCCACACGTCGGCGCGGGTGAGCCGGGCCGCGCTGGACGCCACCCGGATCCGGTACGCGCCCTGCGCCAGGCCGCGCTTGTGCGAGCCGATTCGCCAGCCGAACCGGGGCCGGGCGGCGTCGGTGCCGAGGGGGTCGACACGGTGCTCGGTGGTGAGGCCGGTGACCGCGCCGTCCGGGGCCGCGGGGAGGTCGGCGGCTCCGGTGGGGGCCGCGGCGGCGGACGGGGTCGCGGCCGCGATGACGGGCACCGCGCCCGCGCTCGCGGCGAGGACGGTTCTGCGACGTATGTCGCTGCGCATCTCGGGGTGTCCCTTCGTCGGTGAAGGTGTTCCGGTTCAAACGATTCAGGCATGCGCCGCGAGAGGCAAGAGGCGTGCACGAGGTATGCGTGAGACGCATCCGACTTACTGGTGCGGCGAATCGCGTGGACGGAGGCGCGGCGAGTGGCGTACCAGCCACGTGTGCAGGCAGAGTGCTGGCGGAGTGACCGAAACGATTCACCCGGACGTCCGACGTATCGAACACCGACCGCTCCCCGCCACGTACACTCCCACTGCCGCACCAGCTCACCAGGAGGACCACACCCGATGGGACAGTCCGTGGGGATCAAGGACGTCGCCCGTGAGGCGGGGGTGTCCGTGGGCACGGTCTCGAATGTGATCAACCGGCCCGAGGCCGTGGCCGACGCGACGCGTGCCCGCGTCCAGGCCGCCATCGAGCGGCTCGGTTATGTCCGCAGCGAATCGGCGCGCCAACTGCGCGCCGGACGCAGCCGCATCATCGGCCTGCTCGTCCTCGACATGGGCAACCCGTTCTTCGTGGATGTCGCACGCGGCGCCGAGCGTGCAGCCCGCGACGCCGGTCTCGGGGTGATGGTGTGCAACAGCGCGCAGAGCCCGGCCGAGGAGGCCGACTACCTGTCGCTCTTCGCCGAGCAGCGGGTGCGCGGGGTGCTGCTCACGCCCGCCGAGGCGACCGGCCCCACCGTGGAGGCATTCCGCCGGCACGACATCCCGTTCGTGCTGGTCGACCGGGTCGCCGAAGGCGCCACCGAGTGCTCGGTCTCGGTCGACGACGTCAACGGCGGCGCGCTCGCCGTGCGCCACCTCGTCGACGCGGGCCACCGTTCCATTGCGTACGTCAGCGGACCGCCCACCCTCAACCAGGTCGCGGACCGCCGCCAGGGCGCCCTGCGCGCACTGAAGGATGTGGGACTCCCGTCGTCCGCGTTGCGCGAACTGCCGACCGAACGCCTCGACGTGGCCGCCGGCCGGGACGCGGGCGCCCGCCTGCTCGGCCTCACCGAGCGCCCCACCGCCGTCTTCTGCGCCAACGACCTGCTCGCCCTGGGCGTCCTCCAATCCCTCTACGCGGCCGGGGTCCGGGTCCCCGACGACATCGCGATCGTCGGGTACGACGACATCGAGTTCGCGGCGGCGGCGGCCGTCCCGCTCACCTCCGTGCGGCAGCCCGCGGTCCACATGGGCGCCCTCGCGGCGGACCTCCTGCTGGAGGAGATCGACGCGGCGGACGACCCGGAGAGCGCGCACGAGCACCGACGGGTGGTGCTGCAGCCGGAGTTGGTGGTGCGCGGGTCGAGCCTGGGCGCCCGCTGAGCGTCAGTGGACCGCTCGGCCCTACCCGGGGCGCCCGCCCACGGTTAACGTGCTGCGGAACCGTCGCCAACCGTGCGTGGGGAGGCCGCAATGCCGACCAAGGACCGTGCGAAAGCGCCGTGGCTGCCGCCGCGCTGGTTCATCCATCTGGCCTGGAAGGTGCACCGGGGCGCGTACCGGGCCTTCGGCGGCCGGATCGGTCTGTGGAAGCCCCGCCCCGACAAGTGGGGCACCCTGCGGCTCACCACCAAGGGCCGCCGCAGCGGACGCCCGCGCGGCGTGATCGTCGCCTACGTGGAGGACGGCCCGCACCTGGTCACGCTGGCGATGAACGGGTGGGGCGAGGGCGAGCCCGCCTGGTGGCTCAACCTCCAGGCCCACCCTGAGGCGAGGGTCCATCTGGTCAACGGGCGACGGGCGGTACGCGCGCGTGCCGCGACCGGCGAGGAGCGGGCGCGACTGTGGGACCGCTGGCGCGCGATCGAGACGAACCTGGACGCGCACGCGGCGAGGAGGCCGCGCGAGACCGCGGTGGTGGTGCTTGAACCGCTGTCATGACACGGGTCCATGGTCGTCCCGCAGTCGCGTGGCGAACTTCCGCGCGGCCGCCAGATCCTGCTCGTTCGGACGCTGCCTGTTGGTGCCGCCGACGAGCTTGAACGGCGCCCATGTGTCGAACGCCCGGCACGTGAAGCTCCCGGCCACCTCGTAGCCCTTGCTCGCGAGGAGGCGGGCCAGGGGTCGGGCGAAGCGCGTCAGCGGCGTCTCGGGGAGCCCGCTGGTGGCGAAGACGAAGGCCCGGGCCCCGGGGTGGGAGACTGCCCGGACGCACCATCCGCACCACCGCACAGGAGCAGCATTGAGCGCCGCCAGCTATCGACAGGCCGGGGTCGTCCTGACCGACCGTCGGTTCTCCGTCCCCCTGGACCACGACGTCCCCGACGGGGAGCGCATCGAGCTCTTCGCGCGGGAGGCCGTCGCTCCCGGGCGCGCGCACGAGAACCTGCCGTGGCTGCTCTACCTCCAGGGCGGCCCCGGCTTCGGGGCCAACCGGTTCTCCGGCCCGGCGGCCTGGCTCGGCCGGGCGCTCAAGGACTACCGGGTCCTCCTGCTCGACCAGCGCGGCACCGGCGCCTCCGCCACCGTCAACCGCCAGACGCTCCCGCTGCGCGGCGACGCCGAACAGCAGGCCGCGTACGTGGGCCATTTCCGCGCCGACTCGATCGTGCGCGACTGCGAGCTGATCCGCCGCGAGGTCACCGGCGGCGCGCCCTGGACGATCCTCGGCCAGAGCTTCGGCGGCTTCTGCGCCGTGCGCTATCTGTCGTCCGCGCCGGAGGGACTGGAGACCGCGATCGTCACCGGCGGACTGCCGACCCTCGACGACCACGCCGACGACGTCTACCGTGCCGCGTACCCGCGCGTCGAGCGCAAGGTCCGCGCGCACTACGCCCGTTACCCGATGGACGTCGAGCGGGCGAAGGAGATCGCCGCGTACGTCCAGGAGCACGAGCCGGTCCTGCCGAACGGCTACCGGCTGACGGTCCCCGCCTTCCAGTCCCTCGGCATCTGGCTCGGCACGGGCGACGGCAGTGACCGGCTGCACTACCTCCTCGAGGACGCGTTCGTGCGGACCCCAGGCGGGCGGGAACTGTCCGACGCGTTCCAGGAACAGGTCGCGGGCGCTCTCTCGTACCGCTCCCACCCCCTGTACGCCGTGCTGCACGAGGCGATCTACGCGCAGGGCGGGCGGGCCACCGACTGGTCCGCGGAGCGCGTGCGCGGTGAATTCCCGCAGTTCGACGGCGACAAGGCCCTCGCGGGCGGCGGGCCGCTGCTGTTCACCGGCGAGACCATCCACCCGTGGCAGTTCGACTCCGACCCGGCGCTGCGCCCGCTGCGCGAGGCCGCCGAGCGGGTCGCGGCCCGCACCGACTGGGCGACGCTGTACGACCCGACCCGGCTCGCCGCGAACGAGGTGCCGGCGGTCGCCGCCGTCTACCACGACGACATGTATGTCGAGACGGAGCACGCCCTGCGCACGGCCCGGTCGATCCGCGGCCTGCGCCCGTGGGTGACCAACGAGTTCGAACACGACGGCCTGCGGGCCGGCGGACCGCGCGTGCTCGACCGGTTGCTGGCGATGGTGCGGGAAGAGGTGTGAGCCGTCGGGGCGCTACGCCTGGCACCTGAGCTTCCACGGTGGCCCCTGCTGTCATCGCTGATCGGGTTCTTGGGACCAGCGTGGCGATCGGTGGCGTGGCCGCGTGGGTGAAGGGGTTTCACTGGTCGGGCCTCGGCGCGTGACGGTCCGATGCCGCCGCAGTGGGTAACGGCATATGCATGTTGGGTGAGGTTGTGGCCATCAGTTCATGGCCGTGTCTACGATTCCCACATGTCCGCCTTACAACCTCCTCGTGGAACTCGGTCCGTTGAGGAGCTCAACGAGCAGATCCGCCGCCTCATACTGGCCTCCGGTGGATGGCTCAGCGACGAACAACGTGTCGCCTACGCGGACCTCATCACGGAGTGGGCGCTTGCCTCACTCGACGCCCCGCCCGTCGGCGCCGGCAGTGACGCAGTGGAGCACACCGTGGGGGCCTCCGTCGCGGCCGTCGTCCCCGGAGTCCCGAACCAGCCGGGTCCGGCGAGCCAGTTGTCCCCCGAGCCGCCGGTGGCAGCGTAGGGATGATGTCCCGGGAGTCCAGGCGGCACGGATGGCTGCGCTGTGGACGGGCTGCACGCGGTCACCGCACGACACGTGAAGGTGCGAGTGGTCAGGAAGTGACAGGTCGCGGTCTGTAGCGCCGGGGTCGCGGAACTGCCGGGATACAGCGTCCAGTTGACGTGCAAGTCGCAATTCGTGGCGTGCGCCCGTTCGGTTGTATACGGTATCGATCTTCGTACGTAGGCGCGTAAGTGAACACGGGGGCGTAGCGTCATGATGCATGATCCCGACGGCTCGCGGGCACAACCCCCGCTGCCGTCTCATCCACCGCAGACAACGGCGCCCGTGCCTCAGCCTGGTCAGGGCCCGCCGAAGTGGGCATGGTGGGTCGTCGGCATACTCGTGCCCGTCCTCGGCCTGATCGTCACCCTGATCACCCAGACCGGGAACGGGCCAAAACAAGGCGCACCCGCCACGGCGGCGACCACGGCCCAAGAACGATCGACGCCGGAAGCCTCCGCGACATCCGAGGCCAACGGGCCCCCCGACGCCGACGCCTCCACTGTCGCGCCCTCGCCGTCTCCCTCGCAGACGGCAGCGAAGATTCTCAAAACGGGGGACTTCACCCTCGTTGAGGGAGACAATGCCGACCTCGAACACGGCGTCGTCGGCAAGTCCGTAAAGGGTCCCGACATTTCCCTGTCCGGCGGCGACTTCGAGTTCGCCGCCCTGAACGGGCGCTTGGCCGAAGTCGGGGCCGCCACCCCTGCGAGCTGCGAGAAGAAGCTCAAGAGCAGCTATTACGTTCGCGGCACCGGCAACATCAACCCGGGCCTGGAGGGGACGTGGTACTGCGTGACGACCAGCGTGGACCACATCGCAGCCGTCGAATGGTTGGGCGACGAAGAGGAACGGGGCACGCGCTTCCACTACATCGTCTGGGATGTTCCCGCGCCGCCACCCGCCGCCGAGGAGTAAGGCCCGTGAGGGGTGCGGGTCGGCGACCGAGGGACTTGTCGAGGGCGAGCCCCAGCGCGACGACGCTGACGAGCGCCGCCACCGAGGGCAGCGGCCACCGCCCCTGCTGAAGCGCCGTGTCCAGACGGCCGTTGAGGGTGGCGAACCCGGTGTCGACGGAACCCGGCAGCCACTCTTGCGCGATCGGGATCTGCGTCGACTCCGGCGGCGTCCTTCGACGTGCTCCGTCGGCCGGCCGGGCTTGCGTCCTTGGCAGCCGAGGCGCTCCTGCCATGCGCCCGAGCCGGAGCCGCGCTGCCTCTACATCGCCCAGGAGATCGAAGTCGCCACCGGGATCACCGCCGCGACGATCCGAGCCGACCGCTCCGAGGGCGGTGGGCCGGCACCTGACGACACCTCGGGCCGCGCGCACCGCCGGTACGGAGAGGCCGTCACAGATGCCGTCGGTAAGCGTCGTGGCCACCACCGCATCCGAGCGGGCATAGCCCCGCAGGAGCGGGGCACCCGGCGTGCAGAGCCCCGCCGCGCGCATCCCCCCGTCCGGGCGGGGCTCGCCCGCCCACCCTGTTCCCGCTCTGTTGCGGCACCCGCGTTCGCGCAACTCTTGGACAGGCTGCCAGGCCGAACCGCTACCGCCTCGCTCGCACCCCACGCGCAAGTGACCAGCGAAAGGCCGCCCCTGTGGCCATCTGGGCGCTCTCCGGACCGTCGGGTCGTCGGGTACACGTGGCGCGGTGTCGCGTGTGGCACAAGCCGAGCGCCCGGCCGGAGCCCGGACGCCCCAAGCGGGACTGTGAGTTCATCGTCTGGGGACAGCGGAGGCCCGTCTTCGTCGGCGATACGCCGGTTCCACCTACCCGGTCACTTCAAGGGCAGCCAGCCGCGCGGAGTCGGCGGCTCATCACCCAAGAGCCCGTCTGAACCCATTCGCCGGCGCGGGCCCCACGGGCGTTGCGGCACTCACGGAAGGACGGTCGTCCGTCGGGATCGGACAGACCCGCCTGAGTGAAGCTGCGTGAGTGCCGGTCCCTACCGGTCAGACTTTGCGCCCCAACGAGGCGACAGCTTCGGCGAACTCTTCGCGGCTGATCATGCCGAGTGTCAGCTTCCTGCGGAGCTCGTCCAGGCTGCTGTTCACACTCGTGCGTCTGGCGGATTCAGCGCTGCGACGACCCTCGGCTCCGGCCCGACGGTGCGCCTCACGCTTGCGCCCGTCAAGCACTTCGTCTGCGTGCCGAGCCAACATCGCGGCACAGTCCATGAAGTAGCTCGGCATTGTCGGACCCCGTTTGCAAAGTTTGGTCGCGTCAGTCTGGCGTACCCCAGCACCCGGACAGAAGAGGGCACTGTCGCGTCATCCGCTGGCTGGACCTCCGGGACCCCGACGCGGCCCGGCAGACGTCGGGACTCGTGCGCGGAGCAGCTGCGTGCGGAGGCCGATCGGACCCGTGCCGCTTGACGCCTCCTGCGCCAAAGACCTCGCGTGACGGCGCCCACATCGACCACAGGGAGTAGGCCAAGTGGGCGCCTCACGCTGCGCGCAGACGACGCCCGCCGCACCATCACGGCATGTCGAGCAGCGCGGTTGGCAAGGTGCGCGGCGGTGGTGCGGGCTTCTGGGAGGGGGCGTGGCGGCTCTGGGGTGCATGACGACTGTTGCTGGCTGAATTTCGCCCCTCCGGGAGTGATTGCTACGCGCATTGCCGGGTTATCAGGTTCGACGCGCCCCTGCCGGGAATCGGATGCGAACGTCGGCAGGGGCGGTCGACGAGGGTGTGCGGATCTCCCCTTCCTGCACCCCCTCGCGCTCCGTCCCGGCACACGAGGACGTGCGGGAATACGTCTCGTTGCGTCGTGGACGGAGGGCCGGAGCCGTGTAGTCGGCGATGCGGCTCCGGCCGCTCTTGGGGCCAACCGGCCTGCCGCATGTGGATGTTGAAGGGTGGACTTCCCTCGCTCGTCACGCTAGGGCACCGGTGTGGACCACTCAAGACACGTTCGGGCCGCCGCAAGCGGTTACCGCCTCGTCCGCCGGTGACCCCCCACCCTCGCCGGCCGGTCACCCCGTGCTGCGCACGGCACGCCGGGTCGTGTTGCGCGTTACGCGCCTCGTGCGCGGCGTACGGGTGCTGGGCGAACCACAACGGCGGCGCGGCCAGGCAAGCTCCCGGAAGGGTGTGTCACCAGGGCCCGGTAGTGCCGACGCAGATGGCGGTGGAGTGAGCGAATCGGGTGCACCCTGCCCACCGCAGAGTGAGCAGGAGTGCGGACGTGAACGGCCACGGCAGCAGTGCGAACCAGAGGTGCATCACACGGCCTGGTCCTGGTCGGCGCTCTTGTTGTGGCGCAGGCGGCGCCATGTGCCCGTAAGTGTCGTGGTGATCAGGTAGACGAACGCGACGAGGCGCGCGGTCGCGAGGCCGGCGGTGGCGCCGACGCTGAGCACGGCGCGGTCGGTGACGTCGAAGGCGCAGGCGGGGTCCTGGATCGTGTCGGCTGCTCCCGGGCGGCGTCGCGGGCGGTCAGGGTGCGGAGTCCGCCGGCGAGCTGTGTCTCGGAGGTGGCGTGGGCCTGCTGCGCCCGTCCGCGGCCGCGACGAGGTGGTGGCGGATGTGCGCGGCCGTGGCCTGGTCGGCGGGCGGGGTCTTCTCGACAGCGGCGGGGAAGGGTGTGAAGGGCTGGTGACCATGGTTTCGTCCTGATACCTGTGGTTACGCGATGTGTGGTGGCCGCCTTTCGGCAGCGCAGGGGCGGCCACGGCCGGTCGCCGCAGGTTTGGGTTCGGGCCGCGGCGGCTGGCGCTGCTGCTCATGCGCAGATGACGCAGCGGCCGGTGTGTCGTACGAGAAGACCAGCCGGGGCTCGATCGGCAACAGGTTCTCGGTGCCCCGCGCCCGGCTCATCGCCGAGGCGTCCCGGCCGACGGGCAACGGGCCACCCGCGATGCGGAGTTCAGCGCGCAGTCCCTGAAGGCTTGGGGCGGTGCCGAGCGTCATCCAGGCGTCGACGGCACGGGCGATCGGCGCCGGGGCTTTCGAGCGAGGACCCGGAGACGTACTGCCGCACCTTCCTTACGGGGAACGCGCAGGCTGCGGCGGAGCGGTCCGGAGGAAAGCCGGCGGTGCCGTTCGAGGTGTTCGCCCGGCAGGGCCTCACGGGCAGGGCGCCCGCCCGGTCCCTCAGCGCCGCAGACGCAGCGCGGAGACGAGGAAGAAGACGCCGCCGAGGAAGGCGTATCCGGCCAGGTTGGTCAGCGACGCGCCGTCCTTCGCCGCCTGGGCGATGAAGGAGGCCCCGGCGAGGGCCGAGATGCCGCCGCTGACGATCATCGGCCACTGTCCGCCCATGCCGCGCCGCAGGACGCCGACGGTCAGTTGGACGAGGCCGGCGGTGACGGCCCAGGCGCCCCACAGGCGCAGCACGGCCGGGATGCCGGAGGAGACGGCCGCGATCAGCCCCGCGGTGGTCAGGATGCTGAGCGCGATGTTCGCGTAGAGGCCGAGCACCGGCCCGCGCTGGGCCCTGGCGGAGCGGACGTCGACGATTGCGCACGCCACGTCGAACAGGGGATAGAGCACCAGCAGCGTCTTGCTGAGGGGCCCCAGGGTGCCTGCGCTCGTGAACAGCAGGCCCGCCCAGACGGCGGCGAAGCCGAAGCGCAGAAGGTACAGGCGGCGCAGCGCCGCGACGGGGCTCGCCGCGGGGGCGGGCGTGGAGACGGCGGTGTCGATGGTTTCCATGAGGTCCCTTTCGGAGGGCCGCGGAAGGCGGAGTGGAGCAAGGCGTGGCGCGCGGAAGCGCGCTGAAGCGCTCTGCCGAGGGAGAACGTTCGGTCTCTTTTCATCTAAAGCCGTCCGGGAGTCGCCGTCAAGACCGAACGTTCTCCCTCGCGTGCCTGGTACGGTGGCGCCATGAGTGCGAGCACGACAGGCGGCAGGACGTCCGAGGCGCGGACGCGGCTGCTGTCCACGGCGACCCGCATCTTCTACACCGAGGGGATCCACTCGGTCGGTGTGGACCGGATCATCGAAGAGGCCCAGGTCACCCGGGCCACGCTGTACCGGCACTTCAAGGGCAAGGAAGACCTCGTCCTGGCCTACCTGCAGCAGGCCGACCAGGGCATCCGGGGTCAGGTCGAGGCCGTCCGTGCCCAGGATCTGCCGCCCGCCGACACGGTCCGCGCCGTCGCCCGCACGATCACCGAGGGCATCCGGTCCGAGGGCTTTCGCGGCTGCGCCTTCCTGAACGCCGCGGCCGAGTACCCCGACCCGTCCCACCCGGTCCACCGGGCCGTACTGGCACACCGGCAGTGGTTTCTGGACACCGCCGTCGAACTGCTCGACCGGGCCGGCCGTACGCCCGCGGACGAGGCGGGCCGGCACTTCGTGATGCTTCGCGACGGCGCGATGGCCGCCGGCTGCCTCTTCGACCCGGCGCTCATCTCCGAGACGTTCCTGCATGGGGTGGAAGGGATCCTGCGTCCTGAATAAGGGCGCGTCTACGCACATGAGTCACGATGAAGGCATGAGTAACGGTGAGGGTGCGAGCGGCGATGACGGTGCGCGCGGCGATGAACGCGTGAGTGGCGCTGAAGGCGTGGCCGGCGGGCGCCGCGGCCTGCTCGCCGACAAGACTCCCTTCCCCGAAGGTCTCGACGACCGACTACGGGACCAACTCACCTTTCTCGTCGAGGTGGATCAGCTCAAGACCGTCCTCAGGCAGTCGCCGCTCGCCGCGGCGGAACGCCGCGAGAACGACGCGGAGCACTCGTGGCACCTGGCGATGATGGTGGTCGTCCTCGCCGAGCACGCCGACCGGCCCATCGATGTCGGGCACACCGTCCAGCTGGTGCTCCTGCACGACCTGGTGGAGATCTACGCCGGGGACACACCCCTGTACGACAGTGCCGCGGGCAGCGACCAGCAGGAGCGGGAGAGTGCCGCGGCCGGCGAACTGTTCGGGCTGCTCCCGGCGGACCAGGGGCGGCGCATGAGAGCGCTGTGGGACGAGTTCGAGGAACGGCGCACCCCTGAAGCGTTGTTCGCCAAGGCGATGGACCGGCTGCAGCCCCTGCTGCTCAACTGGATGGCGCGCGGGGGTACTTGGCGCACCCCCGGCGTCACCGCCGACGACGTCCGTGTTCGCAAGGCGGTGATCGGGGACGCCTCCACGTCCCTGTGGCAGGCCGGACAGCGGCTCATCGACGAGGGCGAGGCGCGCGGCTGGTCGCGGCGTGCCGAGCCCAATTGAGTGTGGGCAACCGCGCACCGGGGGTGTCGATCCCCGCGACGCCAAAGGGGCTATCGTGTCGGCATGTCAGCCGAGTTGATCCGTATCGTCTCCCGTTCGTCGCCGATGGCGCTGGCCCAGGTGGAGCGAGTCCGCGCCGAGCTCGCCGCGCTGCACCCCGGCATCCGCACCGAGGTCGTGCCAGTCACGACCAGCGGTGACAAGTGGATGGGCGATCTGTCGAAGCTCGGCGGCAAGGGGGCCTTCACCAAGGAG
This sequence comes from Streptomyces sp. NPDC051684, assembly GCF_044453445.1. Classification (NCBI taxonomy): domain Bacteria; kingdom Bacillati; phylum Actinomycetota; class Actinomycetes; order Kitasatosporales; family Streptomycetaceae; genus Streptomyces; species Streptomyces sp. NPDC051684. The sequence continues at coordinate 61,298 of NZ_JBITCS010000033.1, forward strand.
GTCGACCGGGCGCTGCTCGACGGCGAGGCCGACCTCGCCGTGCACTGCCTCAAGGACATCCCGGCCGACCGGCCGCTGCCGGAGGGCTGTACGTTCGGCGCGTACCTGAAGCGGGACGACGTGCGGGACGCGCTGATCGACCCGGCGGGCCGCACCCTCGACGAGCTGCCCGAGGGTACGCGCGTCGGCACGTCCTCGGTCCGCCGTGTCGCCCAACTCGCCGCGTCCCACCCGCACTTGGAGTGCGTACCGATGCGCGGGAACGCCAACCGCCGCATGGAGAAGATGGCGGCGGGCGACGCCGACGTGCTGCTCCTCGCGCTGTCGGGCCTCGAACGGATCGACCGCACCGACGTCATCACGGAAGTGCTCGCGCCGGAGCGGATGTGCCCGCCGATCGGCGCCGGGATCCTGGCGCTGCAGTGCCGCGAGGACGACGAGTCGACGCTGGAGGCCGTGACCGGGCTCGGCGACCGCGACACCTGGCGCGAGGCGACGGCCGAGCGGATGTTCCTGCACGTCCTCCAGGGCCACTGCAACTCGCCGATCGCCGGCTACGCCCGCGCCGAACGCACCGGCGACCTCTCGCTGCGGGGCTGCGTGTTCACGCCCGACGGCAAGCGGGTGCTCAACGCGCAGGAGTGGGCCGGCCCGTTGGACCCGGCGACGCTGGGGATGTCGGTGGCGGTGGCGCTGCTGCGGCAGGGTGCGCGCGAACTGATCGACGGGATTCCGCACTGAGGTCTTGAAGTCCGGCCGAGGTCGTGAGGTCTGGCCGACGCCTGGAGGTCCGGCCGAGGTCTTGAGACCCGGCCCGATCGGCGGCCTTCCTCCGGTCGCGTAATCTACGGCACGGGTGTTCGAGCGCCAGCCGTAGCCGGCGCCACGTGAACGACCAGGAGGGTGACCGGTGATCAGTGCGACCGCAGTCGGGGGAGTGGCCCTGATCGAACTGGGCATGGCGCTCACGCCGGGCCCGAACATGATCCACCTGGCCTCGCGCGCGATCACCCAGGGGCGCAGGGCGGGCCTGGTCAGCCTCAGCGGGACGGCCGTCGGCTTCGTGGCCTATCTGCTGGCCGCAGCCGCGGGTCTGTCCGCGCTGTTCGCCGCCGTGCCGGTGGCGTACCTGGTGGTCAAGCTGGCCGGGGCCGCGTATCTCGGCTACCTGGCCTGGGGCATGCTCAAGCCGGGCGGCCGCTCGCCGTTCTCCCCGGCCGCGGATCTGCCTCCGGTCTCCGACACCCGGCTGTTCTCGATGGGGCTGCTGACCAACCTGCTCAACCCCAAGATCGCGCTCCTGTACGCCGCGCTGCTTCCGCAGTTCCTCGACCCGCACGCCGGGCCCGCCTGGGCGCAGCTGCTCCAGCTCGGCGGCGTCCAGATCGTCGTGGGCGTCACCGTGAACGCCGTGATCATGCTGGGCGCGGCGCGGATCTCGGGGTTCCTGGCGGACCGGCCCCGCGCGATGGCCGCCCAGCGGTTCACGGCGGGGGGCCTGCTCGGCGTCTTCGCGGTGCGCACGGCGCTGTCCCGCACGCCCGTCTCCGGCTGAGTCCTGTGAACGAACCCCGGCAGGGGTGCGCGGTCAGCGGGCGAGTCGGGGGAAGAGCGCCTCGGCGTTGCCGCGGTCGATGGCCTCGGCCTGGCCGGGCGTGAAGTCGGGGTACGACGTCAGGTACTGGTTGTACGGGCACGGGTCACTCCCCGTGCCGTCCTGGCGGGAAGCCGAACGGCGGCCGCGCAGGCGATGAGCAACAGGACCGCGAGCGCCGTCAAGGTGACGCCCATCGACGCCACGAAGTGCGCACCGGAGGCGAGCAGGGTCGTCGCCAGCGCCACGCCGAGCGTCGGGCCCACGTTCATCGCTGTTTGCTGTAGTCCTCCCGCCACCCCTGCCGTGCCGAGGTCGGCCCGGCGTACGAGCGACTCCGTCGCGGCGACCATCACTGTGCCGAAGCCCGTACCCATCGCCAACGCGCAGGCTTCAACGGCCAGTTGGGTCGCCGATGTGTCGAGACGGCCGAAGCCGAACACCCCCGCCGCCAGGAGCAGCATCCCGGCCGAGGTCGTCGCCCGGGTTCCACAGCGGCGCAGCAGTGCCGGAGTGAGCGGCGCCGCCAGCACCATGCACAAGGCGGCGGGCAGCATGCGAAGCGCCGTGCCGAGCGGGTCGAGGCCGAGCACGTCCTGAAGGAAGTACGTGGCCGTGAACAGCGTGCCGAACAGCGCCGCCGAAGCCGTCAGCAGGATGACCAGCGCGGGTGCGACGGCCGGGGACGCGAGCAGGCCAGGGGGTAGCAGCGGGTCCGCCGTGCGGCGCTCGTGCGCGACAAAGCCCGTCGCCGCCGCAGCCGTACCGGCCGCGAACAGTGCGGTGCCCGCCGTCCCCCCGGCTCCCGCCAGCCCGGCCAGCGCCGCCACCAGACAGCCGAGCGACATCGCGAGCAACAGCGCGCCGCCAGGATCGAGCCCGACGGTGCGTGGTCCGAGCGGCGCCGTTCGGTCCCGCACCGCCAGGACGAGCGCGGCGATCACGACGGCGGGCAGCACCCCCAGGAAGAACACCGAACGCCAGCCCAGTTGCGTCGTGAGCGCCCCGCCGACCAGCGGACCCGCGGCTGCCGCGACACCGATCGCGCTGGTGCGCAGCGCGATCGGCATGCCGAGGGAATCGGCGGCGTAGGCCGCCCGCAGCATGCCGAGCGTCGCCGGTTGCAGCAGCGCACCGCACACCCCTTGGGCCACGCGCAATCCGATCACCCAACGGATGTCCGGCGCGAGACAGATCCCCGCGGAGGCCGCCGCGAACCCGAGCATGCCGTATCCGAAGAGCCGCGCGTGCCCGTAGCGGTCGCCGAGCCGCCCGGCGAACACCAGCAGGCTCGCCACCGCGATCAGGTAGCCGGTGCTGGTCCACTGGACTTGTGTGAGGGAGGCGTCGAGGTCGGCCTGGAGCGCGGGCTGGGCGACGGTCAGGACCGTGCCGTCGAGTGCGACGAGGACCGCGCCGACAACACTGCCCGCGAGTGCGACGCGCCGACGCACAGCAGGGCTCATCGGGGCTCCGGGCCCAGATGGGCGTCGAGCACCGCGGCCAGCAAAGGCTCGATGTCCTCGCCAGAGACGGCCAATTGGAGACTGCCCCAGCCCCACAGCTGGGCGACTCCGTGCAGGTTCGCCCAGAGTGCGCCGGCCACGACGGCGGGTGTGGTGTCGAGCCGAGCGGCGGCGACCAGCTCAGTGAGCACCTGGAACAACGGGAGGCTGGTCTCGCGCAGCCCCAACTCACCGCTCTCCAAGAGATCATGGCGGAACATCAGCTCGTACATGCCGCGGTTCCGCGCCGCGAAGTCGAGGTAAACCCGCGCGAGAGTGGCCACCTGGGTTCGCGGGTCCCGGCCGCCGTCGGCGAGAGCTCGCGTGATGCGCTCCCCGAGCTGCTCGAAGCCGCGCCGCGCGATGGCCGACAGCAGTTCGAGGTGGGTGGGGAAGTAGCGGCGGGGTGCGCCGTGCGAGACACCCGCCCTCCGGGCGATCTCGCGCAGCGACAACGCTGCCGCGCCTTCTGTGTCGACGAGTGTCACGCCGGTGTCGATGAGGCGTTCGCGGAGGCTGTCGGCGGGGGTGTCGTTCGTCTGCATAGACACTGTCTACCGGAAGGGAGTAGACGGTGTCTACTATGAGGTGTGCGTGCCTGCTGACCCACCGCAGGGGTCCTCAGCGCACCAGGAGTGAGACGGCGGTCCTCATCCGGGCCACGTAGAACTCCCGCGTCGGCGCCTGCCGTTTGAGGCCGATCGATGCGCTGATCAATGTCTGGGTGGTGGGGATGGCCGACTGTCGTGGCGACGCGTGGGTGAGCGCGCTGGTGATCAGTTCCTCGAAGCGTCGTGGTGCGGAGGCGGTGATCTCGTCGAGGAGGTGCGGGTTGTCCTCGATGACTGCCGTGATGTCGCCCGCCAGCGGGCCGATGTACCGGCCGGCCCATCGGTCGAACGCGTCCACGAGGCGGTCGGGGAGGGGGCGTTCGGTGTCGGCCAGGGTTCGCTCGATCGCGTCGAGGTCCTGTTTCAGGGTGCGGGTGGCCGCCGCGCGGAACAGGGCCTCCTTCGAGGAGAAGAGGAAGTAGAGGCCGGGCCGGGAGATGCGTGCGGCCCGTGCCACCTCCTCCATCGAGGTCTTCCGGTATCCGAATCGCGCGAACGTGGCCATCGCGGAGTCCAGGACCTGGGACCGGCGGTCGGCGTCAGGGGCGGCGTCGGGGCTGCTCATGGGGTGAGCGTAGGAGTGCGAGGCAAACTATACAAATACAGTTCAGTGCGTATAGTCGTCGCATGGCTGACCGTGTCCTCATCACCACACCTTTCAGTGCCTCCAGCACCGCGGATGAGGTGCTGCGCGGAGTCCACCTCGCAGGTGTCCGTGCCGTCGTGACCGGAGCCTCCTCCGGGCTCGGGGCCGAGACGGCGCGTGCGCTGGCCGCCGCGGGTGCGGAGGTGACGCTCGCCGTTCGTGACGTGGTCGCCGGTGCGGCCACCGCCGACCGGATCGAGAAAGCGACCGGCGGGGTCCGGCCGCAGGTCGGTCGGCTCGATCTTGCCGACACGGACTCCGTCGCACACTTCGTCGACACCTGGCGTGGGCCGCTCCATCTGCTGATCAACAATGCCGGCGTGGTCACCGCCGGCCTCGAACGCACCCGTGAGGGCTGGGAGTTGCAGTTCGCGACGAATCACCTCGGTCACTTCGCGCTGGCCACAGGACTGCACGGCGCCCTGGCGCGGGGTGCGGAGGAGAGGGGCGGAGCCCGGATCGTCTCGGTCAGTTCGACGGCACACATGCGTGCCCGTGTCGACTTCGCCGACCTGCAATTTGAGCGGCGTCCCTACGATCCGCAGCTCGCCTACGCCCAGTCCAAGACGGCGAACTCGCTCTTCGCCGTCGAGGCGAGCCGCCGCTGGGCGGACGACGGCATCGTGGCCAACGCGGTGAACCCGGGCGGCGTCGCCACGGGGCTGCAGCGGAACTTCACGCCGGAGCAGAAGGCGTCGCTCGACGCGGCCGAGGCCGCGGGTGTCTTCACGTACAAGACGGTCGAGCAGGGTGCCGCCACCACGCTCGTCGCATCCGTCGCCCCCGAGTTCGCCCGCACCGGAGGCCACTACCTCGACGACGGGCGGGAGGCGTACAGCGTGCCCGATGGCGCCGAACTCGCAGATCACCCGCACGGGGTCAAGGAGTGGGCGCTCGATCCCGACGCGGCCGAGCGCCTGTGGGCCGTCTCGACCGACCTCCTCCAATAGGGAGCGGCAACCCACCGGGTCTTCAGCATGTCGCCCCGCACGGCTACGCTGCGCGCCGCCCGGTATGCCGAATCCCTCCCCAGCCGGTAGGTGACCGCATGATCGACACGACCGACACCCGGATCCCTGAAGGGGACGAGCGGCGGATGCGCCTCGACGTCGGGAAGGACGGCGTCGGCGTGCTCACCCTGTGCCGTCCGGCCAAACTCAACGCCTGGAGCTGGGAGTCGAGTCGGCAGCTCGGCGTCATGGCCGACCGGATCCGGTTCGACGAGCGGATACGTGTGGTGCTGTTGCGCGCCGAGGGGCGGGCCTTCTGCGCCGGGATCGACGTGACCGCGCCCGGCGGCGGCATCGAAGGGGAGAGCGGTTCCGCGCGGCACCGGGCGTACTACGAAGGCATCCGGTGGGTGCACGAGCGGTTCGCCGCGTTCGCACGGCTTCCGCAGCCCGTGGTCGCTGCCGTGCAGGGGTATTGCCTGGGCTTCGGGTTCGAGCTGGCGCTCATGGCGGATGTGCGGATCGCGGCCGACGACGCCGTGTTCGCGCTGCCGGAGGCGCAGTTGGGGGTGGCCGTCGACGCGGGCGGGGATCTGCGGATCGCGCGGGAGGCGGGGGCCGGCTGGGCGAAGTTCCTCGCGCTGACCGGGCGGCGGATCGACGCGCAGACCGCACACAGGCTCAATCTCCTCCAACAGGTCGTCCTGGCGGGGGAGTTGGAGGGTGTCGCGCACGACGTGGTCGCCGAGATCGCCGGAAACGCGCCGCTCGCCGTGCAGTCCGTCAAGCGTGACATCGACGCGTACGCCGACGCCGGTCTCGACGCGGCGCTCGACCGGGTCGCCATGAGCGCGGCGCTGACGCTCACCTCCGAGGACGCGACCGAAGGGTTCACCGCGAAGGCGCGGCGCAGGCCGCCGGAATACCGGGGCGCGTGAGATGTTCGCAAAGGTGTCGGCGGAGCGCGTCGACGCCGCAGCGTCCGCCCCCGTCCGAAAGGTGACCATGTCATCCGCACCCTTCGACCCGCGCACCCTCCTCGCCGAGAGCAGGCTCGGCGTCCTCGCCACGCTCAAGGCCGACGGCCGCCCGCAGCTCTCGCCGGTGCAACCGTTCTACGACCCGGAGACCGAGACCCTGTACGTGTCGATGACCGAGGGCCGTGCCAAGACCGCGAACCTGCGCCGCGACCCCCGCGCCGCACTGGAGGTGACGGCCTCACACGGCCGGGCCTGGGCCACGGCCGAGGGTGCCGTGACGCTCGTCGGGCCGGGCGCCGATCCCAAGGGGCCCGAGGTCGAGGCGCTCGTCGACTACTACCGCAAGGCGGCCGGTGAACACCCGGACTGGGACGAGTACCGGGCCGTCATGATCTCGGACCGCCGAGTGCTGATGGCGATGGCCGTGGACCACGTGTACGGGCAGCGGCTCGGCTGATGTCCCGCGGCCCGGTCACGGTCACGGTGAGAACGGGCCGCGCCCAAGCTGCTCGCGCACCGGCGCCACCGGTGCGTTGACCAGATCGCGCCGCTGCCAGTTCGCGCCGTCCACCACCAGCGTGTGGCCGCTGACGAACCGGGCGTAGGGAGAGGCGAGGAACGTCGCCGCCCAGCCCAACTCCCGTGGCGCGCCCACCCGGAGCGCGGGCTGGCGGGCCGCCGGGTCCTCGGCGCGGTCGAGGTTCTCGCGGATGTCGGGCGTCATGTCTTCGTGCGGCATGAGGCCCGGCACTAGTCCGTTGACCTGGATCCCGTACGGGCCCCACTCCACGGCCAGCGTCTCCACCAGGTTCTTCACACCCGCCTTCGCCGCGGAACTGTGCGCGAAGCCGGGCCCGCCCGTCCACGCGTACGATGCACCGACGGCGATCACCGAGCCGGGGGTGCCCGCGGCCAGGTGACGGCGCCCGAACTCGCGGGTCATGAAGTACGTGCCGTTGAGCGTGATGTCGACGACCGTGCGCCAGCCGTTCGGTGACAACTCCTCGGCCGGTACGGGGAAGTTGGCAGCCGCGTTGTTCACCAGGACGTCCGGTGTCCGCCCGTGCCCCGCGAACGCCGCGTCGAAGACCTCCGTGATCCGGGCCGCGTCCCGGATGTCGCAGGTCGCCGCAGTGATGAGCCCGGCTCCCTCGACGGCTTGAAGCTCCTCGCGCGCGGGCGCCAGGTGCTCCGCCTTCCGGCTGACGATCATCACGTCGGCTCCGAGCCGCGCGAACTCCGCGGCCACGGCCCGCCCGAGCCCCGTCCCGCCCCCGGTCACCAGGACGAGCCGGCCGTCGTAGGTGTCCGGTGGCAGTGCGGACGCGCCGAGCGGGGGAGGGGCGGGGATGCCGCGCGGGGCGGGCGAGGAATGCGTCATGGCGCACATGGATACCTCCTGAACGCTCAACCTTCCATGGGTGGGCGGGTGTTGGGTTCCCGCGGGCCGTGGACCCCCGGTGCGCGACGGGCCCGGCCTTGCTTCGTCTATCGTTTTTCGATAGATTCCCATCGTAATTCAATGGAAAGGCTTGGGTGGGTCATGGGGAAGTGGACCGTACGAGCGCTGCGCGCCGTACTCGTCGTGGTGCTCGCGGGAACCGTGTTCGTACAGGTGTCGATGGCCTGGCTGCTGGTGAGCGGCAGCGATCCTGAGGACGGCACGCTGCCGCTGAACGCCTTCCGGGTGATCACGATCCTGGGGATGGTCGCGGCTCAGGTCGCCCTGGTCTGCGTATGGCGGCTCGTGGCGATGGTGCGGCGCGGCACCGTCTTCTCCAACGCTTCCTTCCGGTACGTGGACGGGGTGATCGGCGCGATCGTGGCGGCCGCCCTGCTGTGGTTCACGGTCACGGCCGTCAACGCGCCGGGGCAGCGGGACGACCCGGGCGTCACCCTCATCATGGGCGGGATCGGCCTGGCGATCCTCGGGGTCGCGCTCATCGTGCTCGTGCTGCGGATGCTGCTCGCTCAGGCGGCGCAGATGCGGGCCGAGCTGTCCGAGGTGATCTGATGCCGATCGTCGTCGACGTCGACGTGATGCTGGCCAAACGGAAGATGTCCGTCGGCGAGCTGGCCGAGCGCGTGGGCATCACCCCCGCCAACCTCGCGGTCCTCAAGAACGGTCGCGCCAAGGCGGTCCGCTTCACGACACTCGCCGCGCTGTGCGAGGTCCTGGAGTGCCAGCCCGGGGACCTGCTGCGGTGGGAGGGGGAGGGTGGCGCGGTCGGATGACGCGTCGGGCGCGGCCTCGTGGGCCTACCCGAGGCCGTCGAGCAGCTGCTCGATGCGGGGCCGGTCGAGCAGCGAGTGGATCTGGACGATGCGGCCGTGCGAGATCACGAAGGCCATGACCGAGACGGGCCGGCCGTCGGCGTGCACGACGACCCCGGCGGCGCCGTTGACCGTGACGGCCCGGAAGGCGGCCGCGGGGACGGCGAACGCAGCCGCGCGCCGCGCCACGTTCTGCGCGCCGCGGATCGTTGCGGTCGCAGCGGGCCTGGTGGTTCCGCCGTCGGCGTGGAAGGTGATCTCGGGGTGCAGCAGGTCGAGGAGCGCGCCGAGGTCACCGTCGCGGGACGCCGCGAAGAAGGCGTCGACCACGCCGCGCCCGGCGGCCGGGTCGGTCTCGATCTCCGTCGGATTCACGGCGTGCACCCGCCTGCGCGCACGGCTCGCGAGCTTGCGGGCCGCCTCTGTCGACGTGCCGAGGACCGCGGCGATCTCGCCGAACGGCATCCCGAAGGAGTCGTGGAGCACGAACGCGAGGCGCTCGGGCGGCGTCAGACTCTCCAGGACGATGTGCAGCGCGAGGGTGACCTGCTCGGTCAGCAGGGCCTGATCCTCCGGTCCCGGTCCCTGGTCGGGACGTACATGCAGTTCGGGTCCGAACGTGGCCGTGGGGCTCTCGGGGCGCGCCGCCCGGGCCCTGAGCTTGTTGAGGCAGGTGCGTGAGACAACCGTGGTCAGCCACCCGTCGAGGTTGGCGATGGCCGCGAGGTCCGTCGCTCCCGGGCGGCTGAGGCGAAGCCAGGCGTCCTGAAGCGCGTCCTGCGCGTCGGCGCTGTTGCCGAGAATCCGGTGGGCCAGGGCGGTCAGCCGTGGGCGACTGTCCTCGAAGCGCCGGCCGAACTGTTCTGCGGGGTCCATCGGTCACGTCCTCGTGTCGCGGGGTGTCAGTGCCTTTGACACGCGTACGAGCGACAACGTGACAGGAGCACGAAGCGATGGCCCCGAACCACTCAACGCCCACCCTGGAGGCCCGACCACGACAGCGACGGCGATCACGGCGGCGGACGGCCTTGGCGGCGTTGTGCCTGGCCGGATTCGTGATCCAGCTCGATGTCACCATCGTCAACGTCGCCCTGCCGACGATTCAGCACGAGCTCCGGACCACCCCCGAGGCGCTGGAGTGGATCATCAGCGGCTATGCCCTCGGGCTGGCGGCACTGATCCCCTTGATGGGCGCGCTCGGCGACCGGCTCGGCCACCGTCCCGTCCTGCTGGCCGGTCTCGTCGTCTTCGGCCTCTGCTCGACGGGAGCCGCGCTGGCGCCGGGCCCGCGGCGCTGGTGTGCGCACGGATCGGTCAGGGGGTCGGCGGCGCGGCGATCCTGGCGCTCACCCTCGCCGTGCTGACGGACCTCCACCCACCGGAACGGCGGTGACCCGCCGAACCTGGGCTGCTGCGTCGGGCGTCGAGCACCCGCACCCGGCGTCCCGCTCCATCGCCACGGGAGACCTGAACGCGGTCCCACCGGGGCTGCGGGCCACGGCCCGGAGCGCGTTCGAGGCGGGCTACCACGTCGCGCTCGGCGTCTGCGTCGCGAGCCTCCTTGCCGCCGTGTGGCTCTGGCTGCGCATCACGCCCCCACGGCCTCCCGCCGCGCCCGCGCCACCGCCTGCTCGCCCTCGGGCGAGAACACGCCGGAGCGGCGCCGCGCGACCTCGCGCTCGAGGTCGGCGTTGAGCAGCTGTGCGTGGATGGTGACGCCCGCCCGGTAGCCGGCGCTCGCCGCGTTGACGACCTGTTCCGCGGGGCCGGTCGCGTTGCCCACCGCCCAGACGCCCGGGACGCTCGTCAGGCCGGTCGGGTCCACGTCGACGAACGGCCCCATCGGGGTCTCCTTCGTGCGGGCCCCGAGGGCGCTCAGCAGTGAGTCGCGCGGCACCATCACCGTCGGCACGACCACCACGGAGCGCGGGAACACCCGGCCGCCTTCGAGCCGCACCCCCGTGAGCCGGTCGTCGGTCACCTCGATGCCGTCCACCCGGCCGCTCACCACGCTCACCCCGGCCGCCGCCAGCAGCTGCCAGTGCTCGTCGGGGAGGTCGTCCTCGTCCGCGCCGTTCAGGAACAGCGTCACGTCGGGGGAGAGGCCGCTGAACAGAAGGGCCTGGTGGATGCCCGTCGCCTTGCGGTAGAGGACGGCGATCGGCTGGTCGCGGACCTCGTAGCCGTGGCAGAACGGGCAGTGGATCACGTCGTCGCCCCAGCGGTCGGCGAGACCGGGAATGTCCGGGAGCTCGTCCACCAGGCCGGTGGCGACGACGAGGCGGCGTGCGTGCACCCGGCCGCCGTCCGCAAGGGTCACCTCGAACTCGCCGGAGCCATCGGGCTCCGCCGCCGTCACCCGGTCCCGGACCAGCTCGACGCCGTACTCGGTGACCTCGCGCCGCACCTCGGCGAGGAACTCGGCGGGCGGCATGCCGTCCCGCGAGGGGAAGCCGTGCATGTGCGCGGCCGGCGCGTTGCGGGGTTCGCCCGCGTCGACCACGAGGACCGAACGGCGGGAGCGGCCCAGGATCAGCGCGGCCGTCAGGCCCGCCGTCCCGCCGCCGACGACCACGACGTCGTATGCGTTCTGCCCGGCCCTTACCGGAGCCTGAGTCTGAGCCTGCATGGTGACCACCTCGCACTCGGGAACTGCTGTGCTCCCGAAGGTGCACCCGGACTCGCCGTATTGACAAACAAGCTTGCCGAAACTGCAATGGATGCATGACTCGGCACGATCACCAGGACCACGAGGACGAGCAGTCCGACGCGAGCATGGACGCCGTCCTGTCCGGCGTCGGACCCCGACTGCGCGCGCTGCGCAAGGATCGCGGTGCCACGCTGTCCGGGCTCTCCGAGACCACCGGCATCTCCGTGAGCACGCTCTCCCGCCTGGAATCGGGCCTGCGCAAGCCGAGCCTGGAGCTGCTGCTGCCCATCGCCCGCGCGCACAAGGTGCCGCTGGACGAGCTGGTCGGCGCCCCGCCGGTGGAGGATCCGCGGGTGCAGGCGAAGCCGATCGTGCGGGGCGGCCGGACCATGATCCCGCTGACCCGGAAGCCGGGCGGGCTCCAGGCGTACAAGGTGATCGAGCCGAAGCGCCGCCTCGAGCCCGAGCAGAAGACGCACGAGGGCTACGAGTGGCTGTACATGCTCTCCGGCAAGCTCCGGCTCCTGCTCGGTGAGCACGACGTGGTCCTTGAACCCGGGGAGGCCGTCGAGTTCGACACACGTGTGCCGCACTGGTTCGGGTCCACGGGGGAGGGGCCCGCCGAGTTCCTGGTGCTGTTCGGGCCGCAGGGCGAGCGGATGCACGTACGGGCGCGGCCCGCGCGCAAGAAGTCCGACTGAACGCCGCGCCGTCCGACCGGCATCCTTACCCCTCCAGGGCATTCACAGATCGGCAAGCGACCGCTTAGTATGCGGCCGAACCCGGTTTGACGAAGCAGTCCCGTGGAGGCTCCGCATGCAGGCATGGCAAGTGCACGAGAACGGCGAGCCGAGCGAGGTGATGCGCCTCGAAGAGGTCGAGCGTCCCGTGCCCGGCGAGGGGCAGGTTCTGCTCAAGGTGCGCGCCGCCAACATCAACTTCCCGGACGCGCTGCTGTGCAAGGGGCAGTACCAGGTCACGCCGCCGCTGCCGTTCACGCCGGGCGTGGAGATCTGCGGCGAGACCGAGGACGGCCGCCGCGTCATTGCCAACCCCGTGCTGCCGCGCGGCGGCCTCGCCGAATACACGGTCGCCGACGCGAAGTCCCTGCTGCCCGCGCCCGATTCGCTGGACGACGCCGAGGTCGCGGCCCTGCACATCGGCTACCAGACCGGCTGGTTCGGCCTGCACCAGCGCGCCCGCCTCCAGGCGGGCGAGACGCTGCTCGTGCACGCCGCCGCGGGCGGGGTCGGCAGCGCCGCCGTGCAGCTCGGCAAGGCCGCGGGCGCCAAGGTCATCGGCGTCGTCGGCGGCCCCGAGAAGGCGAAGGTCGCCGCCGAACTCGGCTGCGACGTCGTGATCGACCGGCGCTCCGAGGACGTCATCGCCGCCGTGAAGGAGGCCACCGGCGGCCGCGGCGCCGACGTGATCTACGACCCGGTCGGCGGCGACGCGTACAAGCAGTCCACGAAGGTCGTCGCCTTCGAGGGCCGCATCCTCGTCATCGGCTTCGCCTCCGGCGTCATCCCGACCGCCGCGCTCAACCACGCGCTCGTGAAGAACTACTCGATCGTCGGTCTGCACTGGGGGCTGTACGCCACCAAGAACCCGAAGCTCATCCCGCACTGCCACCAGAAGCTCACCGAGCTGGCCGCGAGCGGCGCCATCAAGCCGCTGGTCAGCGAGCGCGTCGACCTGAGCGACGCCGCGTCCGCCGTGCAGCGCGTCGCCGACGGCGTCACGACCGGCCGAGTCGTGGTGGTGCCGGGTCTCAACTCCCGTACGACGGAAGGGGCCTCCGCATGACCGTCGACGCAGCACAACTGCGCGAGAAGAGCCAGGAGTTCCTCGCCGCGCACCCGCCCGCGACCACACCCCGCGAGGACTTCCTCAGCGCCCGCTTCGACGCCGGGCTCGCCTGGGTGCACTACCCGGAGGGCCTCGGCGGGCTCGACGCGCCGCGTGCGCTGCAGGCCGTCGTCGAGGCCGAGCTGACCGCCGCCGGCGCGCCCGACAACAACCCGCGGCGCAACGGCATCGGGCTCGGCATGGCCGCCCCCACCATCCTGCGCTACGGCACCGACGAGCAGAAGCGGCGCTTCCTCAAGCCGCTGTGGGTCGGCGAGGAGATCTGGTGCCAGCTCTTCAGCGAGCCGGGCGCCGGGTCCGACCTCGCCGCGCTCGGCACCCGCGCCGTCCGCGACGGCGACACCTGGGTCGTCAACGGCCAGAAGGTGTGGACGTCCAACGCGCACAACGCCCGCTTCGCGATCCTCGTCACCCGCACCGACCCGGACGTGCCCAAGCACAAGGGCATGACGTACTTCGTGTGCGACATGACCGACCCCGGCGTCGAGGTCAGGCCGCTGCGCCAGATCACCGGCGAGGCCGAGTTCAACGAGGTGTTCCTCTCCGATGTCCGGATCCCCGACGCCCACCGGCTCGGCGAGGTCGGCGACGGCTGGCGGGTCGCCCAGACCACCCTCAACAACGAGCGCGTCTCCATCGGCGGCATGCGCGTACCGCGCGAGGGCGGCCTTGTGGGCATCGTCGCCAAGACCTGGCGCGAGCGCCCCGAACTGCGCACCCACGACCTGCACCAGCGCCTGGTCAAGCTGTGGGTCGAGGCCGAGGTCGCCCGCCTCACCTCCGAACGGCTGCGCCAGCAACTCGTCGCCGGACACCCCGGACCCGAGGGCGCCGGCATGAAGCTCGGCTTCGCCCGCCTCAATCAGGAGATCAGCGGCCTGGAGGTCGAACTCCTCGGCGAGGAAGGCCTGTTGTACGACGACTGGACCCTGCGCAGGCCCGAGATCGTCGACTTCGCCGGGCGCGATGCGGGCTACCGCTACCTGCGCGCCAAGGGCAACAGCATCGAGGGCGGGACGAGCGAGATCCTGCTGAACATCGTCGCCGAGCGCGTCCTGGGCCTGCCGTCCGAGCCGCGCACCGACAAGGACGTCGCCTGGAAGGACCTCGCCCGATGACCACGACGAGCACCCCGAGCACCGAACCCGACCTCCTCTACTCCGAGGAGGAGGAAGCGCTCCGCTCCGCGGTCCGCGATCTGCTCACCGACCACTGCGACGCCACCGAGGTCCTCGCCCGCGTCGACACGGACGCGCCGCACGACCGCGAGCTGTGGAAGAACCTCGCCGAGACGATGGGCCTGGCGGGCCTCCTCGTCCCGGAGGACAAGGGCGGCCAGGGCGCCTCGCACCGCGAAGCGGCCGTCGTCCTGGAGGAGTTGGGGCGCGCCGTCGCCCCGGTGCCGTACCTGACCAGCGCCGTCATCGCCACGGAAGCGCTGCTCGCCTGCGCGGGCGACGAGGCGGACACCGTGCTCGCCGCGCTCGCCTCGGGCCGCTCCGTCGGCGTGCTCACCGTGTCGCTGTCGGCCACGGCCGGGCAGGACTTCAGGGACGTACGGGAAGAGGGCGGGTCGCTGACCGGGCGCGTCACCGGCGTCGCGGACGCGGTCGCCGCCGATGTGTTCCTGGTGCCCACCGCGAGCGGCCTGTTCGCGGTCGACGCGGGCGCCGCAGGTGTCACCGTCGAGCCGCAGATCTCGCTGGACCGTACGCGCCCGCTGGCCGCCGTGACGTTTACGTCGGCCGCCGGGCGGAAGCTGGGCGACGCCGCGGCGACGGCCGTGCGGCGCGCGCTGCGGGCCGGTGCCGGGCTGCTGGTGTCGGAGCAACTCGGGCTCGCCGACTGGCTGTTGACGGAGACCGTGCGCTACACGAAGGAGCGCAACCAGTTCAACCGGCCCGTCGGCTCCTTCCAGTCGCTCAAGCACCGGCTCGCCCAGCTGTGGCTGGAGACGGTCAACACGCGAGCGGCCGCGCGCAATGCCGCCGATGCGCTCGCCACCGGCAGCGAGGATGCCGACATCGCCGTCGCGGTCGCCCAGGCGTACGCGGCGCCCGTCGCGGTGCACGCCGCCGAGGAGGCGCTCCAGCTGCACGGCGGCATCGGCATGACGTGGGAGCACCCGATCCACCTGTACCTCAAGCGCGCCAAGGCCGACTCGATCGCGCTCGGCACGGCGGGGCGGCACCGGGAGGAGCTGGCCGAACTGGTCGACCTGCGGACTCCCTGAGATCGGCCCGCACGCACAACTTCACGGGCGGGTTTTACCTCTCCTTGACGAGATGACATTATTGCGAGCTGTTCGCAATAACAGTAGATCTTGAATAGGGGTGGGTGGCGTGGCCAGGCCGGCACGGAGCGCGACAGCAGGAGCAGCGGTCATCGCACTGGCGGCGGCCGCTGCGGCCTGCGCGGCACCGAACGACGACGCCAAGGGCGGCGGCGACAGCGCCGTCGTCGGCATCGCCTACGAGCCCGACAGCCTCAGCCCGCTCCTCGGCTACGGCAAGGACGGCAACTCGAAGATCTTCGACGGGCTGCTCACGCACGACGCCGACATGAAGCTCAAGCCCGCGCTCGCCGCCGAGCTGCCGAAGGTGGGCGACGACGGCCGCACGTACACGTACAAGCTGCGCCACGGCGTGAAGTTCAGCGACGGCAAGCCGTTCACGTCGAAGGACGTCGTCTTCACGTACGAGACGATCCTCGACAAGAAGACCAACAACGCCTCCAAGACCGAACTGGACGCCGTCGAGGATGTCGAGGCGAAGGGCGACGACACCGTCGTCTTCCACCTCAAGTACCCCTACGCGCCGTTCGCCGAGCGCACCGTCCTGCCCATCGCCCCCGAGCACGTCGCGGGCCGGCAGAACGTCAACAACGGGAAGTTCACCACCAAGCCCATCGGCACCGGCCCGTACCAGCTGGTGAAGTGGTCCAAGGGCGAGAAGCTCGTCTTCAAGGCCAACCCCGACTACTGGGGCGGCGCGCCGAAGGTCGAGAACTTCACCATGGCGATCATCAAGGACGACGACGTGCGCGCCACCCGGCTGCGCTCCGGCGACCTCGACGGCGCCATCCTCCCGCCCAACCTCGCCAAGACGTTCAAGGCCGACTCCACCAAGAAGACCTACGCGGCGAACTCCTTCGACTACCGCGTCGTCACCCTGCCCACCGGCAACAAGGTGACCGGTGACACCGACATCCGGCGCGCGCTCGACATCGGTGTCGACCGCAAGGCCATGGTCGACCAGATCCTGGAGGGCGCAGGCAAGGAGGCCTACGGGCCCGTGCCCACCGACAGCCCCTGGTTCACCAAGGGCACCGAGCGCGCGCACGACCTCGCCAAGGCCAAGAAGCTGCTCGACGACGCCGGCTGGAAGGCGGGCAAGGACGGCATCCGCGAGAAGGACGGCGTCCGCGCCGCCTTCCCGCTCTGGTACCTCACCGGCGACAAGCTCCGCCAGGACCACGCCCTCGCCTACGCCTCCGACGCCAAGAAGCTCGGCATCGACGTCAAGGTCGAGAGCGGCACCTGGGAGGTCATCATGCCCCGCATGCCCAAGGATGCGGTCCTCGCCGGCGGCGGCGCGCCCGCCGACCCCGACTTCGACCAGTACATGATGCTCAAGTCCTCGCTCGCGGGCGACGGCTTCAACAACATGGCGCACTACGACAACAAGAAGGTCGACGCCGCCCTCGAGGACGCCCGCCGTACCGACGACAAGGCGAAGCGGAAGGCCGCGTACGACGCGATCCAGCGTGAACTGGTGAAGGACCCGGGCTACACCTTCCTCACCCACATCGACCACCTGTACGTGGTCGACAAGAAGTTCGGCGACCTGACCACGCAGGTCGAGCCGCACGACCACGGTCTCGCCTCGGGTCCGTGGTGGAACGTGGAGGACTGGAAGGCATGAGCAGGCGGCTCCCCTGGGGGCCGATGGCGCGCCTGACGGGCCGGCGGATCGTGTTCGCCGTGCCCGTCCTGGCCGCCGTCACCTTCGGTGTCTTCGCGATCGCCGCGGCATCCCCCTTCGACCCGGTCAAGGCCTACGCGGGCACGGCCGGGCTCACCGCGTCCCAGGAGAACCTCGACCAGCTGCGGGTCAACCTCGGCGTCGACCAGCCCCTGTTCACCCGCTGGTGGGAGTGGCTGACGTCTGCGTTCACCGGCGACCTCGGCGACTCGGCCGTCATGCGCCAGCCCGTCGCGCAGGTGATCGGTGAACGGCTCGGCTGGTCGGTGCTCCTCGCCGCCACGGCGTTTCTCGTCGCGGTCGTCCTCGGCACGCTCCTGGGCGTGCTGGCCGCGCGCCGCCAGGGCGGCTGGCTCGACCGGGCGATCACCTCGCTCGCGTACACGCTGGAGGCCGCGCCCCCGTTCTGGCTCGGCCTGCTCGCCGTGTGGCTGTTCGCGCTGAAACTGGGCGTGCTGCCGGCGGGCGGACTCACCGACACCGGCTCGTCGACCGTCACCGCTGGACAGGTGCTGTCCCATCTCGCACTGCCCGCGGGCGTGCTGGCGATCTCGCAGCTTCCGTGGTTCGTCCTGTACGTACGTCAGGGCGTGGGCGACGCGCTCGACGAGGACCCCGTGCGCGGGGCCAGGGCCCGAGGGCTCGCGCCGCGCACCGTCCTGTTCGGGCACGCCCTGCGCTCCGGCACGCTGCCCGTGCTCACGCTCATCGGCTCCCGTGTCCCCGAACTCATCACCGGGGCACTGCTCGTGGAGACCGTGTTCAGCTGGCCGGGCATCGCCGCCGCCACCGTGCAGGCGGCCACGTCCGTCGACTTCCCGCTGCTCGCCGCCGTCACCGTCCTCGCGACGCTCGCCGTGCTCGCCGGGAACTGGGCCGCCGACCTGCTGTACGGCATCGCCGATCCGAGGGTGGGCTTCGATGGCTGACCTGACTCTTGCCTGGCGCACGCACGGGGCGCGGCGCCGCTCCACGCGCGCGTGGCGAGTGCGTTCCTCCGCCGTGATCGTGGCGGTGGTGGTGCTCGCCGCGCTCCTTGTACCACCGCTCACCAACCTCGACCAGCAGGCCGTCGACCTCGCCGCGAAGCTCCAGCCGCCGTCCTGGGCGCACCCGTTCGGCACCGACGACGTCGGCCGCGACCTGCTGCTGCGCAGCGTGTACGGGCTGCGGGTCTCGCTGCTCGTCGGCGTCGTGGCGGCCGTCGTCGCGACCGTCATCGGCACCGCCGTCGGGGCGCTCGCGGGCGCGCTCGGCGGCTGGGTGGACCGGGGCGTGATGCGCGTCGTGGACACCTTCTCGTCCGTGCCGCACCTGCTGCTCGGCATCTTCATCGTGGCGATGTTCCGGCCCGGCGTGTGGCCGGTCGTGATCTCGGTGGGCCTGACGCACTGGCTGTCGACCGCCCGCATCGTGCGCGCCGAGGTGCTGTCGCTGCGCTCGCGCCCCTACGTGGACGCGGCCATCTCCGGCGGCGCCTCACGGTGGCGGGTGACGGCCAGACACCTGCTGCCCGGCGTCCTCCCGCAGGCCGCGCTCGCCGCGGTCCTCATGGTCCCGCACGCCATCTGGCACGAATCCGCGCTGTCCTTCCTGGGGTTGGGCCTGCCCACCCACCAGGCCAGCCTCGGCACGCTCGTGCAGACGGCACGCGGCTCGCTCCTCGCGGGCGACTGGTGGCCGACCCTCTTCCCCGGCCTGTTCATCATCGTGCCGACGCTGGCCATCGCCGGGCTCGCGGGCGCCTGGCGCGAACGCCTGAACCCCCGCCGCCGATCGGAGCTGACCCTGTGACCACGGTGCTTTCGGTGGACGGCCTGTCCGTACGGTTCCGGATGCGCGACGGCGCGTACGTACGAGCCGTCAGCGATGTCTCCTTCGACCTCGGGGCGGGGGAGTGCCTGGCCCTCGTCGGCGAGAGCGGCTGCGGCAAGTCGGTCCTGGCGTCGGCGCTCCTCGGCCTGCTGCCGCAGAACGCGGAGACGGCCGGCTCGGCGCGCCTCGGCGACCTGGACCTGATGGCGGCCGACGAGACGACCCTCGCGCGCACGGTCCGCGGCCGCCGGATCGGCCTCGTGCCGCAGAGCCCGGCCGCCCACCTCACGCCGGTCCGCACGATCCGCTCCCAACTCGCCGAGACACTACGGCAGTTGACGGGCACGCCGCGCAGGGGGCCGCGCCTGGAGGAAGCCGTCGTGGCGGCAGCCGAGCGGGCCGCCTTCCCGCTCGATCACCTCGACCGGTACCCCCACGAACTCTCCGGCGGGCTGGCGCAGCGCGCGGCGACCGCGCTCGCCCTCGTCGGGGACGCGCCGCTGCTCCTGGCGGACGAGCCCACCACCGGCCTCGACCGGGACCTCGTCGAGCGCACGGTGGACGAACTGCGCCGCCACATCGGCGGCGACCGCGCACTGCTGCTGATCACGCACGACCTCGCGGCGGCGGAACGGATCGCGGACCGGGTGGCGGTCATGTACGCGAGCCGCATCGTCGAACTGGCCGACGCGGAGGCCTTCTTCGGCACGCCGGGCCCCCGCCACCCGTACGCCCGCGGCCTCCTGAACGCCCTGCCCGACCGCGCGTTCACCCCGATCCCCGGGATGCCGCCGGAACTGAACGCGCTGGGGGAGGGCTGCGCCTTCGCGCCGCGCTGCCCGGGCGCCGACGACCGGTGTGCCGTGCTGCCCGCGCTCGCGGATGGTGTGGCCTGCCACCACCCCGTACCGGCCCACCAGGAGGCCACCCGTGCTTGAACTGCACTCCATCACCGCGGGCTACGACCGACGCGCACCGGTCGTCCGCGACGTGACCCTCACCGTCCGCCCCGGCGAGAGCGTCGGACTCCTCGGCCCCAGCGGCTGCGGCAAGTCGACGCTGGCCCGCGTCGCGGCTCTGCTGCACGCCCCGGACGCGGGCCGTGTGGTCATCGACGGCGAGGCGGCCCGCGGCTGGCGACACCGCGCACCGCGTGCCCAGCGCACCGCGTTCGGCGTCGTCTTCCAGCAGCCGCGCCTGTCCGCCGACCCGCGCCTGCGCCTCGCCGACCTGATCGCGGAACCCCTGCGCGCGAACGGCGCCGAGCACGCGGCCCGGGTACGCGAGCTGGCCGACACGGTGGGCCTGTCCACCGACCTCCTCACCCGCCGCCCCCACGAGGTCAGCGACGGCCAGCTCCAGCGCGCCTGTCTCGCCCGCGCCCTCACCCTGCGCCCCCGCTGGCTGATCTGCGACGAGATGACCGCGATGCTCGACGCGTCGACCACGGCCGCGCTGGTGGGCGTCGTCGAGGACTACCGCCGGGAGACCGGGGCGGGACTGCTGGCCGTGGGCCACGACCGGGTGCTCCTGGAGCGGTGGTGCGGGCGGACCGTGGAGTGGGCGGAGCTGGCGGGGGCGTAGCCGACCGGATCAGGGGCGAGCGAGCACCGCCCCGGCGTCCTCGGTCCCCGACGTGTTCCGGGCCTCCATGGCACCGTCGGAGTCGGCCGGCCGTGCGGGGCGCGGCGGGGTGTTCATCAGCGCCGCGACGAGGACCGCGCCGACCACAAGGATTCCGGCGGCCCAGGTGTCCGCCGTCACGAACCCGTCCAGCATCGCCTCCTTGGCGAAGTCCGGGCTGCCGCCCCGTGCGGCGTGCGCGGCCACATAGGCGGCGGTCGCACTCGTGGCGATGGTGTTGAGCAGCGCCGTGCCGATCGACGTGCTGATCTGCTGCGCCGTGTTGACGGTGGCCGAGGCGACACCCGCGTCGCGCTCGTCGACGCCGTGCGTGGCGTAGTTGAAGGCCACCGGCATGATCATGCCCGCCCCGAGTCCGAGCAGCAGCCCCGAGACCAGCACGCCCTCCGGGTAGCCGGAGTCGGTGTCCATCGTGCGCAGCCACAGCATGCCGCCCGCGATGAGCGCCATGCCCGGCACGATCAGCAGCCGCGGCGCGACCCTGGGCAGCAGACGGGAGGCGAGCCCGCCCGCCGACGCCAGGACCCGCCACGGTCATCGGAAGGAAGGCCACCCCGGTCCGGAACGGCGAATACCCCTTCACGGCCTGCAAGTAGTACGTCATGAACAGGAACGCGCCGAACATGCCGACCAAGGCGAGTCCGATGCCCAGATGGGCGGCGCCCCGGTCCGGTCGGCGACCAGTACGCGGCGGCAGCATCGGCTGCGCCACCCGGCTCTCGACCACGGCGAACGCGGCGCGCAGCACCGCACCGCCGACCAGCAGACCGATGACGGGACCCGAGCCCCAGCCGTCGGACTCCGCCCGGCTCGTTCCGTACACGAGCGCGACGAGCCCGCCGGTCACCAGGAGCACACCAGGGATGTCGAACCGGGCGCGCCCCGCACTGCGCGACTCGGTGAGCAGCGCGTACCCGCCGGCCACCGCCACCAGCGCGATCGGCACGTTCACGTACAGGCACCAGCGCCAGTCAAGGGTCTCGGTGAGCGCCCCGCCCGCCAGCAGCCCGATCGCGCCGCCCACGGCCGTCGTGGCGCCCCAGATGCCGAACGCCTTGGCGCGCTCCGCGGGCCGGGTGAACGACACGGTCAGCAGCGACAGGGCGGCCGGGCCGAGCAGCGCGGCGAAGGCGCCCTGCAACGCGCGGGCGGCAAGGAGCAGTTCGAAGCTGCTCGCCGCGCCCCCGATCGCCGAGGCGCCGGCGAAGCCGAGCAGCCCGATCAGAAAGGTCCGCCTGCGTCCGGCGATGTCCGCGACACGGCCGCCGAGCAGCAGCGGGCTGCCGAAGGCCAGTGTGTATCCGGTGATGGTCCACTGCCGGTCCCCGTCGGAGATGCCCAGGTCGCGCTGGAGCGACGGCAGGGCGATGTCCACGACCGTTCCATCGAGAACGACCATGAGTTGGGCCAGGGCGATGAAGCACAGCGCTGCCCAGCGGCGCGCATCGGGCGCCTGCGCCTTGGTGGTTGGCATGACTTCGTCCTCACTCGTGGTGCCGCATGCCGCGCAGTCCGTCGACGCGGCGTCCTGACGAGCACAGGACGGCGGCGGCCCGCGCCCCGTAACAGCCCCACGGCGCGACGTGGGTCACTGTGGCCGGATGTCACACGGAGGTCGGCCGCGTCGTCTGGTGCTCGGGACGGGACCGGGATCGACCAGGCGGGAGCCGAGCATGAGGCAACACGACGAGCGGAGTCGGGCAGGGGCCGTGGACGAGGCGACCGAGGTGTTCGTCGCCCATCGCAATCTGCTCTTCACCGTCGCCTACGAAATGCTGGGCTCGGCCGCCGATGCCGAGGACGTGCTGCAGGAGACCTGGCTGCGCTGGGTGCGCTTCGACCTGGCCGTCGTGCGCGAGCCCCGCGCCTACCTGGTGCGGATCGTCACCCGGCAGGCGCTGGACCGGGTGCGCGCGCTCGGCCGGCGCAAGGAGTCCTACGTCGGTCCGTGGCTGCCCGAACCGCTGCTGACCACACCCGATGTGGCGGAGGACGTCGAACTGGCCGACAGCGTGTCCATGGCGATGCTGCTCGTGATGGAGACCCTCGCGCCGGTCGAACGCGCGGTGTTCGTGCTGCGCGAGGTGTTCGGTGTGGAGTACGAGGGGATCGCCGCGGCCGTTGACAAGACCCAGGCAGCGGTGCGCCAGATCGCCTTTCGGGCACGGTCCCACGGGGCCGCCCGCCGGCCGCGCGGCATCGTCTCACCGGCCCAGACCCGGGCCGCGCTCGCAGCCTTCCAAACCGCGGTGGAAACCGGTGACATGCGGCGGCTGCTCGACATCCTGGCGCCGGACGTGATCGCGCTGAGCGACGGAGGCGGCATCAAACACGCCCTGCCGCGGCCCGTGGTGGGGTCGGACAAGGTGGCCCGCCTGCTGGCCTCCGGCTGGTGGCGGCGGGACGCGGACAGGTCGGTCGAGATCATGCAGATCAACGGCGGCCCCGGGCTCGTCGTCCGCGTCGCCGGCGAGATCGACGGGGTGGTGGCGGTGCGCGTCGAGGACGACTTCGTGACCGGCGCCTACCACGTACGCAACCCGAAGAAGCTCTCCCGTGTGCGCCGGGCGACCGCCGTGAGCCGCTGAAGCTGGTCCACCGTCACGCAACCTGTTCGATCTCGGTGACCAGCGCCTGCGTCGCGCGCCGCAGCCGGGGGCGCACTCCGTCCCACGACTCCTCGGCGTCGCCCAGATACACGGCGCGGGCGTGCGCGAGCACCGCGCGGTCCTGCTCCGGGAGCCGGGCCAGCGCCCAGTCCGCCGCCGCGTCCTTGGACAGGATCTCGCCGGTCGCGAGGGTGGCCCAGACGCGGGCCAGGGTCAGGACCACATTGCGGGTGTCCATCTCCAACTCGTGGAGCAGCGCCGGGATCCCGGCCACCGTCGCGCGCCGGACATCGGCCGCAGGCGCCGCTTCGAGCAGGTCGGCGGCGGGCGGCCCGACCAGGGCGACACCACGCTGCCGCACCATCGTGACCAGCGCCGCCAGGTCCTCGTCCACCTCCGGCTCCGGCGTCCACTCGCGCTCGTACGCGTCCCGCCGCCACTCGCCGTACTGGAACTCCCGCACCGGCGGGTACCGCCAGGGCCGCAGATCGGTGAGTTGTACGAGCGTCAGCTCCACCGGGTGCTCCTGGCCCCGCGCCGCGCCCGCCCCTGACAGGTCGAGGAGTCCGGCGACGAGGCGTGCGCGTTGACCGGGTGTCGTGGCGGCGCCGGTCACCGCGAACACGTCCACGTCGCTGTGCGGGCGCAGGCCGCCGCAGACCGCCGAACCGTACGGATACGCGGCCACCAGATCAGGGCCGAGCACCTCGCGCAGCACCTCCACCACGCACTCCACCTGGCGCACGGCCGACTTCCTTCGCTTTCCGTCGATCCTTCGCCCGTCCCCGCCATCATGCACGGCCGTGACCAGTGGGTTGTGGTGGCGCCGCGGTGAACCGGGGGTGCCAGTCGCGCCAACTCCCGCCCCACCTCTGCCGGTTGCCCACCCGTGCCCCGCATACTCGCCGTGTCCCACACCGGCCCACCACGGGAGGCACGCATGGCCCCGACCACCCGCCGCAGAGCCCTCGGCACCCTCGCCGCCGCGCTAGCCGTCGGTGTCACCACGCCCGGCCTGGCACAGGCCGCCGGGCACAAGCGCGGCCCCGCGCCCCTGCGGCGCGCCCACGCCCACAACGACTACGAGCACCCGCGCCCTCTGTTCGACGCGCTCGACCAGCGGTTCAACAGCGTCGAGGCCGACATCTACCTCGTCAACGGCGACCTCCTCGTCGCCCACGACCCCGTCGACCTCGACCCCACGCGCACCCTGGCGTCGCTCTACCTCGACCCGCTCGCCGCCCGTGTGCGGGCCAACCACGGATCGGTGTACCGGGGTTGGCGCACGCCGCTGCAGCTCCTCGTCGACATCAAGACCGACGGCGCGGCGACGTACCAGGAACTCGACCGCCAATTGCGCCGCCACGGCCGCCTCCTCACCACGTACGACCGCGGGCGCGTGCACACCGGCGCCGTCACCGTCGTCGTCTCCGGGGACCGGGCCGCCCGCCCGCCGATGGAGGCGCAGACCAGGCGCAGCGCCTTCTACGACGGCCGCCTCGCCGACCTCGGCAGCGCGGCGCCCGCCTCGTTCGTCCCGCTCATCAGCGACAACTGGGCCAACAACTTCACGTGGCTGGGCAGCGGCCCCATGCTCGCGGCCGAGCGCGACAAGCTGCGCGGCATCGTCGGCGCCGCGCACAAGCGCGGTCAGCGCGTCCGCTTCTGGGCGACGCCCGATGTCGCCGGGCCGGAACGGGACGCCGTGTGGGCCGAGTTGATCGCCGCCGACGTCGACCACCTCAACACCGACGACCTCGCGGGCCTTCGCACCTTCCTGGAGGCCCACGACAAGAGTTCCGGCCGGTGACCCCGGGTTAACACCCGTTCGGGGGACAGGTCATGCCCCGGTCGGCGCCCTCCGCTGCGTCACACTTGCGGCCGATAGCCACGGTGTTGACGTGGCGGAGGAGGTTCGGCGATGTCTCTGTCCATTTCCGTCGTGGTGTTGCTGCTCATCGTCGCGGTGATCTTCCTGCGCAACGGCGCCATGAAGCTCTCGCACGCGCTCGTGTGCGTTCTGCTCGGCTTCCTGCTCGCGGGCACCGACGCGGCGCCCACCATCCATGACGGGATCAACTCCACCGCCACCCTGGTCAGTAACCTCAACCCGTAGACAACCCGCGGGGCACGCCCCGGAATTGACTCTTCTGGACGCATCCCCGGACCGTTTGAGACGGTGATCGGGAACGTCAACGTTCCGTTTCACGGGGAGAAGTATGAAGAAGTTCGATCCGCGCCAGGCCGCCGGCGTCGCGGTCACTCCGGCGGCGGCTCGTTGAAGGCCTGCATCACCACCTCCAGCAGCCAGAAGGCGACCTACCACCTGTACGAGCAGGACGCGGAGAAGTACGACGCGAAGCTGGTGGCCGAGGCCAACAGCGGCGGCTGCTGGACCTTCAACAACCTCGACGACTACGTCGACGGCGACAACGACCGCGCCGAGTTCTACATCGGCTCGGACGACTCCGGCATGAAGCGGGTTCACTACTACGACTGACCCGCCCGCACGGTCACCCGGCCGCCCGGACGAGCCCCACGGCTCCGTCCGGGCGGCCGGTCGTCGTGACGCCCCGGCGGCGCTACTTCGCGCCCGAGAACACTCCGATCCCGTTCGCCACCGCCCGCTCCGGCGGGTCGCTGGGGTGATTGCGGACCGACACCGAAGGCGCGCCGGGTGCGCGCGCCACAAGGGTTGACGAACCGCCGCCGTCCAGGCTGAACGCGTCGGCAGACCCCAACGACCGCATCGTGGCGGCGACTTCGGCCATCGACATGCCGGTGCGGTAGGCCGGGGCGCCGTCCAGGGCCATCAGGATCAGCCGACGGCCACCGTCCCCGATGCCCGCCGCCGTGCGCACCGCCGATGTCGCCGCGTCCAGACCGGGCAGCGGCGCGCCGTCGCGCAACACCGGATAGCCGCCCACCGCGAAGCGGTACGGGACGTGCGAGCGCGCGGCGACGAGCCGGTGGTGGACCGTGACCGGGTCGCCCGTTGACAGCTTGCGCAGCCACTGCGCCCCGGCCTCCCTGCCGACCAGAACCGTGGAGCCCGCCGCGATCGGCCCGCTGCCGGGCGTGTCCGCCGACGAGACGACCCGCCCGCGCCGCACGGTCACCTCGTACGTGTCCGTGCTGCACGGAGCCGCCCGCTGGGTGTCCGTGCCACAGGTCGCCCGCACCCGCGACACGATGCCCCAGTCGGACGTGAACGCCCCCACTGAGCCGACCGGCAGGGCGTACTGGTTGAGCCCGCCCAGCGGCAGCCGGTCGTGCGGGGTGCGGACCGAGCCGTCGAGGTCCAGGGTGTCCAGGCGGGCCCGCCGGTCGACCCCGACGCCGAGGACGTCGCGGGTGGAGGTGCCCGGCGGCAGCGCCGGGCCGAAGCGCTGACCGTTCGGCACGGCCGCCTTGAGCGTGTGCCCGCCCGCGATGGCCGGGCCGACGGAGGCGCCGGTGACCTCGACGCCCGGATGCTGGCTCTCGGTGATGTTGAAGAAGTCCCCGTTGACCCCGCCGACGGCGCCGGCCGCGTCGGACATCGCGGAGACGCTGGCACGGGCCCCGACCGCGCCGGGGTGCAGCAGGTCGACCCGCACGCGCGGGTCGGTCAGATCGACGGTGAGGACATGGGCGTGCGCGGTGCCCTTGGCGGCGGGGACGTCGAACTCCGTGTACGTGACGCCCGGGGCGACCCGCTCGCCCGAAGTGGCGCCGGCCGGTACCGCACCCGACAGGGCGGCACCGGCCAGCATCGACGCGACCCCGAGGGCCGCAAGGGCTCTTCTGCCTCTCTTGCCAACTCGCTTCTGCATGCGGGGAGTTCAGCAGACGAGGGGTCGCGCGTCGATGGCTACGTAGCGACCAGGCGCGAACGGATCAGGAAACGTACGCCTTCGGGTGCCTCCAGGGAGAAGCCGCTGCCGCGTCCCTCGACGACGTCGACGATGAGCCGTGTATGGCTCCACACCTCGTACTGGCTCTTGGACATCCAGAACGACACCGGCTCCGCCACCCCCGCCACCGCGAGATCGGCCAGGAGCACGTCGGAGGCTCCCGTGCGGAACTCGCCCGCCAGGTAGCACATCGGCGCGCTGCCGTCGCAGCAGCCGCCGGACTGGTGGAACATCAGCGGACCGTGGTCCTCGCGCAGCCGCCGCACCAGCTCGGCGGCCGCGTCCGTCAGCTCCACGCGGGGTACGTCGGTCATGCCGAACAGTCAAAGGGGTGGGACGTTGCGACCACGTTGCACGCGCGACGCGGGCCCCGGCATAAGCTCCGCACATGGAACAGAGGGAGATCATTCTGCGGGCCATCGGCGTGCTCACCGAGACGCACGAGATGGTGCGCAGGCTCAGCGACGGCGAGGCACTGGACACCGACCTGACGCAGCTGGGGCGGCTCGTGTCGGAGGTGTTCCCGACCATCGAGATCCCGTCGGGGGCCAGTGCGGAGGAGGCGGCCGAACTGACCATCGCCGCGCTGATGCCGGCGAGTGTGTCGCTCGTGGAGGCGTTCGCGTTCCTCTTCACGCAGCTCGCCAAGGTCCACGACGAGGGCCGCATGGACGTCAACTCCAGCGAGCTGCTGCAGGAGATCGCGCTGCGGATGTCCGATCCGGGAGCCCAGGAGGCGGAGGAGGAGTGAGCGGTTCGGGCGCCCGCTCGTGCGGCGGGCGCCCGAACGCCCTGTTCGTGAACCAGTGAGTTCCGCCGCGCCTACTTGTGGGGCCCGCGGAAGCGTCCGAACGCCTTGCCGAGCGTGCCGAACGGTGAGGCGTCCTTGGCGTCCGGGTCCATCGGCGCGTGCGACGGGCTCTCCGCGCGCGGCGCCTCCGCCAGCGCGGCCCGTGCCGCTTCGGCCGCCTCCCGGTAGCTGTCCCGGGACCTGGTCATCGCATCGAGCGCCTCGGCGTACTTGGTGACCATGTCCTGGGCGTGTGTCAGCTCCTCGTCGGACGTGAGCAGATGCCAGCCGTCCCGCAGCCGGGTGAGGGCCTGCTGCGCCTCCTCGGTCAGCGGCCGCGGGAACGCGGTGAACTCCCGGATCCGGTCCAGGAGTTCCGTCGGCTCGCTGCCGTCGAGGAACACGCTGCGCACGGTGAAACGGTCCGCCGCGTAGTCCGGGTGCGGCGGCGTGGTCGGCAGTACGACGGCGCCGCCGCGCGGCATCCCCGCCTTGAAGTCCTTGCGCAGCCCGAAGTCCACGATCTGCGCCTGGTCCGGCGTCGCCCGGTGCTCGATCACCCGGTGCTGCAGGCTCGGCGGCAGGAACCGCGTCAGCGACCGCTGCCCCTGGGCGTCCGGTGTCATCGCCTCGTGGACGACGACATGCAGGTACCAGCTCGAGCGCGAGCAGTCCTTGAGGAGACGGCGCAGCGAGTCGTCGTCCTTGGGCAGATGGTTCGGCGCCCGCAGGCGCAGGCCCGCCACAGTGTCGTGGTCCCACGGCACCCGCTCGCTGTCCGGCCAGAACATCGGGGCGGGTGACGGCCAGGACAGCTCCCAGGCCCGCTCCGCCTCGGCGGCGAGGACCCAGGTGACGCCCTCGGAGCCCTTGGTGCGGGCGTCCGGCTCGTACGTCGTGAGCTGGCCGCGCACGGTGACGTTGTCGGACACGCGCCAGCGTGCCTCGAACACCCGGCGGGCGCCGGGGCCTGGCCCGGCCTCCGGGTCGCGCGGGTGCAGCACCGTGGAGCGCGCCGCGTCCTCGGGATCGAGGTCGAGGAAGTCGTCGAGCACACCCGCCGCCTTGAGGGCGATCAGGTTGCGCCGGACGTCGCGTTCGGGCTCGGGCCCGAGGTGGCGTCCGCGTCCGAGCCACACGGTGTCGGGGACGGGTGTCGGGGTTGAGTTCTTCTTCGCCATGGAGTCGTTCTGTGAGTGATCGGGGCGCGACCAGTATGGGTCCGCGGACGCGCCGTGGCCAGGGCAGGGTGGGCCGGTGTCGGGATTGTCGCGCGTGAGTGCCCGATTCGCCCTCCGTGTACCCCGGCGTGGCGTGTCCGATCCCGTACGCTCGCCGAATGGCCAGGTACTTCGACGTGCACCCAGCAAACCCGCAAGCGCGCCTGATCTCCGCGATCGCCGACGGCATCCGCGACAGCGCGCTCGTCGCCTACCCCACGGACTCCTGCTACGCGCTCGGCTGCCGGCTCGGCAACCGGGCCGGGGTCGACCGGATCCGCACCATCCGGCAGCTCGACGACCGGCACCACTTCACGCTCGTCTGCCAGGACTTCGCCCAGCTGGGCAAGTTCGTCCACATCGACAACGACGTGTTCCGTGCCATCAAGGCCGCCACGCCCGGCAGTTACACCTTCATCCTGCCCGCGACGCGTGAGGTGCCGCGGCAGCTGCAGCACCCCAAGAAGAAGACCGTCGGCGTCCGCATCCCCGACCATGTGGTGACACAGGCCCTGCTCGCCGAGCTCGGCGAGCCGCTGCTGTCCAGCACACTGCTGCTGCCCGGCGAGGAGGAGCCGCTGACCCAGGGCTGGGAGATCAAGGAGCGGCTCGACCACCAGGTGGACGCCGTCGTCGACTCCGGTGACTGCGGCACCGAGCCGACCACGGTCATCGACTTCTCCGGCGGCGAGGCCGAGATCGTGCGCCGCGGGGCCGGGGACGCCGAACGCTTCGAGTGACTCAGCGCGGCGCCGTCGTGCCCAGATAGCGGATGTGCGGGCGGGCGCCGGGGCGGGTGACCTCGGCGCGCACCCCGTACACGTCGGCGATCAGCTCCTCGGTCAGGACCTCGCCCGGCTCCCCGGCCGCCACCACCCGGCCCGCGCGCAGCACGACGACCTGCGCGCAGTACGTGGCGGCGAGGTTCAGGTCGTGCAGGGCGACGACGGACGTGATGCCCAGCGTGCCGATCAGGTCGAGGAGTTCGAGCTGGTGCTGGATGTCGAGGTGGTTCGTCGGCTCGTCGAGCAGCAGCTCGCGCGGCTCCTGCGCGAGGGCCCGAGCGATCTGTACGCGCTGGCGCTCGCCGCCGGACAGGGTGTGCCACAGGCGGTGCGCCCGGTCGGCGAGTCCGCTGCGCTCCAGGGCGTCCCGGACCGCCGCCTCGTCGGCCGCCGACGCGGGCCGCCAGGCGCGGCGGTGCGGGACCCGGCCGAGCCGTACGACGTCGGCGACCGTCAACTCGACCTGGGCGTCCGCCTGTTGCTGCACCATGGCGATGCGCCGCGCGGCCTGTCTGCGGCCCACCGAGGCGAGCGGGTCGCCGTCGAGGGTGACGAGGCCCGCGGACGGGGCCAGCACCCCGGCGAGCAGACGCAGCAGGGTCGACTTGCCCGAGCCGTTGGGGCCGAGGACACCGGTGACGGTGCCGGGCTCGGGCGCCACGGACACCCCGTCGAGCACCAGCGCGCCGTCCGGCGACCACGACACGCGCTCCGCGCGCAGCCCCGCCGTCATCGCACACCCCGCCCGCGGTAGAGCACCAGCACGAACGCCGGCACACCGATCAGTGAGGTCACCACACCCACCGGAACCTCCTGCGGTTCGAGCACCGTCCGCGCCACCGTGTCCACCCACACCAGGAACACCGCTCCCGCGAGCGCCGTCACCGGCAGCAGCCGGGTGTGCCCCGGACCCACCAGGGCGCGCGCGGCGTGCGGCAGGACCAGACCGACGAAGCCGATCGCCCCCGCCGCGCTCACCAGCGCCGCCGTGAGCAGCGCCGTCACGCACAGCAGCACGATCCGGGTGCGGCCCACCCGGACGCCGAGGGCGGCCGCGGCCTCCGCGCCGAAGGCGAACGCGTCGAGCGTGCGCCCGTACGCCAGACACACCACCAGCGCCACGGCGAGCACAGCCAGGCACAGCCACACCTCGGTCCAGCCGACGCCGCTGAGCGAGCCGAGCAGCCAGAACAGCACGCCGCGCGTCGTCTCCGCGTCGGCGGAGGTCAGCACCACGAACGAGGTCAGCGCCGAGAACAGCTGCATCGCCGCGACCCCGCACAGCACCACCCGGTCCGTGCTGCCGCCCAGCGTGTGACTGAGCACCAGCACCAGGGCGAACGAACAGACGGCGCCGGCGAACGCGCCGCCGGACACCGAGACGGCGCCCCCGCCGAGGCCGAGCACGACGACGAGCACGGCCCCGGTCGACGCGCCCGACGACACACCGAGCACGAACGGGTCGGCGAGCGGA
Organism: Streptomyces sp. NPDC051684; assembly: GCF_044453445.1. NCBI lineage: Bacteria > Bacillati > Actinomycetota > Actinomycetes > Kitasatosporales > Streptomycetaceae > Streptomyces > Streptomyces sp. NPDC051684. Next base: position 92,593 of record NZ_JBITCS010000033.1, read on the forward strand.
TTGCGCAGCAGCGCCTGGAGCACGGTGCCGCACACCGCGAGCCCGGCCCCGCACACCGCGGCGAGCAGCGTCCGCGGCAGCCGCAGGTTCCATACGATGCCGTCGCGGATCGGCGAGAGGTCCGAGGTCGCCAGGCCGATCCGGTCGCCGACCGTCGCCCACACGTCGCCGACCCGGATCTGCGCGGGACCGATCGTGATCGCGAAGGCGACGGAGGCGCACAGCGCGGCGACGCCGACCGCCCAGGCGAGCGTGGCGCGCAGGGTGAAGCGGGGCGGAGCGTGCGCGTACGCCGCCGTCGCCGCGGGAGCCGGGACGGTGCGAGCCGTCACCGGGCGAGCCCGAACTCGCGCAGCCCCGCGGCCACCCGCTCCACGCCGTCGACCGTGCGGATGGTCGGGTTCATGGCCTGCCCGCTCAGGCGCACGTACCGCTTCTTCTTCACCGCGGTCATGTGCTTGGTGACGGGATTGGACTCAAGGAATTTGATCTTCTGCGCGGCCGACTCGGCGGACTGCGAGCGGCGCGTCAGGTCGCCGATGACCAACACGTCCGGATCGCGGTCCGCGACCGTCTCCCAGTTGACCTGCGGCCACTCCGCACGCGTGTCGTCGAAGACGTTCTTCGCCCCGAGCTCCTTGGTGACGACGCCGGGCGCGCCGCAACAGCCCGCCATATAGGGCGAGTCGGAGCTCGCGAACCAGTACAGGACGTCGACGCCGTGCGCGTCGACTCCCGAAGTGGCCGTACGGACACGGGACTTCAGCTTGCCGACCAGCTTCTCTCCGCGCTCCGGGACGTCGAAGACACGCGCCAGGTCTCGGATCTCGCCGTACACCACGTCGAGCCCGAGAGCCTTGGTCCGTACCCCGTCCCCGTCGCCGCCGTTGTCCTTGCCCGCACAGTCGCTGGGGGAGAGGTACGTGGGTACGCCGAGCTTCTCGAACTCCGCGCGCGGCGCCACGCCGCCCTTGCCGAGGGTGTACGTGAACGAGGCAGCCGCGAAGTCCGGTTCGGTGCCGAGGACCTTCTCGAACGACGGGTAGCGGTCGGCCAGGCGTGGCACCTTGCCATTGGCTTTCGCCAGGCTCTTGAGCACCGGATCGGTCCAGGTGCCGGTGCCGACCATCCGGTCCTGGAGACCGAGCGACAGCATGATCTCGGCGGAGCCCTGGTCGAGGGCGAGGGCGCGGCGCGGGGTGTGCTCGACCCGCACCTTCTCGCCGCAGTTGTCGAGCGTGACACCACCACCGCCACCGGCGGCATCGTCCTCGGTCGCGGCGGTCGTGCCGCACCCGGTGAGCAGCAGGGTGAGTGCCAACAGCGGGGCGCATCGGCGGAGTTGACGTGCGAACAGCACGGAGGTTCCTTCGCGTCCAGGGCTCATACGCGGAGCCGGCCTACGGTCCGCCCCCACACCACGCGGCACTGGAGGCCGCCAGCAGGTCTTCGGACTCGGGGTCGTCCGCGCGAAGCGCCTTCCCGGGCCGATGTACCGGCCCAGTGGCAGTGGCTCCGCCCGTCACCCTCACCGCTGCGCGTCAGTTCCGGATTCGCACCGGATTCCCTGACCCGTGTGCGTAGAAAAACACACAAAGGTACGACTGGCTCGGCGAAACTATCACGTCGGTCGTCGGCTAGGGCCTGTCGTTTGGATCAGGCCGGGCTCGCGGGGCCTGGCACGCACGCTCGCGGCGTTGTCGTCGGTCGACGACGCTCCGCGTCGCC
>NZ_JBITCS010000034.1:0-91196 GCF_044453445.1 Streptomyces sp. NPDC051684
TATACCCCCGGGTTTTTTATGTGGCTGATTTGTGTTTTGGGGGGTTTGGGGGGGGGGTGGGGGGGGGGGGGGGGTTTTTTTGTGGGGGGGGGGCCCCCCCCCCCGGGGGGCCCCCCGCCCCCATGCCCGCCCCAAAACGCCCCGGTATCCTGCGGATGTCCACCCCACAACGCATCCGACGCCGAAGGGCCCACCCGTGAGCAGCGCCAACACCCCGGCAGCCGTCGTCGTACTCGCAGCGGGTGAGGGCACCCGTATGAAGTCGGCCACGCCGAAAGTCCTGCACGAACTCTGCGGCCGGTCGCTCGTCGGTCATGTGCTCGCCGCCTCCCGCGAGTTGGAGCCCCAGCAGCTCGTCGTGGTCGTCGGGCACGAGCGGGAGAAGGTCGCCGCGCATGTGAACGCGGTCGACGCGGGAGCCCGCACCGCCGTGCAGGCGGAGCAGAACGGCACGGGGCACGCCGTGCGGATGGGCCTCGAGGGCCTCAATCCGGACAACGGCCTGGAGGGCACCGTCGTCGTGGTCTGCGGCGACACCCCGCTGCTCACCGGCGGGACGCTCAAGGCCCTGTCCGCGACGCACGCCGCCGACGGCAACGCCGTGACGGTGCTGACCGCCGAGGTCCCGGACGCGACGGGCTACGGGCGCATCGTCCGGGACAACGTCTCGGGGGCCGTCACCGCGATCGTCGAGCACAAGGACGCGACGGAGGCGCAGCGCGCGATCAACGAGATCAATTCGGGGGTCTTCGCCTTCGACGGCCGTCTGCTCACCGAGGCACTCAAGCAGGTGCGTACGGACAACTCGCAGGGCGAGGAGTACCTCACCGACGTGCTCGGGATTCTGCGGGAGGCGGGGCACCGGGTGGGTGCGTCCGTCGCCGCCGACCATCGTGAGATCGCCGGGATCAACAACCGTGTGCAGCTGGCGGAGGCCCGACGCACCCTCAATGACCGCCTTCTCGAGCAGGCGATGCTCGCGGGCGTCACGGTCGTGGACCCGGCGAGCACGTTCGTCGACGTCACGGTGACGTTCGAGCGGGACGCGACCGTGCTGCCGGGTACGCAGCTGCACGGCGCCACGCATCTCGCGGAGGGCTCCGTGGTCGGTCCCAACTCCCGTCTCACGGACACCCGTGTCGGTGCGGGCGCACGGGTCGACAACACGGTGGCGTACAGCTCCGAGGTGGGGCCGGAGGCGTCGGTGGGTCCGTTCGCGTATCTGCGGCCGGGTACCCGGCTCGGTCTGAAGTCGAAGATCGGGACGTTCGTCGAGGCGAAGAACTCGTCGATCGGTGAGGGCACGAAGGTGCCGCACCTGTCGTACGTGGGCGACGCGACGATCGGTGACTTCACCAACATCGGTGCCGCGAGTGTCTTCGTGAACTACGACGGGGAGAGCAAGCACCACTCCACGGTCGGGTCCCACTGCAAGACCGGTTCGGACAACATGTTTGTGGCTCCTGTCACTATCGGGGACGGTGCGTACACCGCCGCCGGGTCCGTGATCACGAAGGATGTGCCGGCCGGTTCGCTGGCCGTGGCGCGGGGCCAGCAAAGGAATATCGAGGGTTGGGTGGCCCGAAAGCGTCCGGGGAGCGCGGCCGCCAGGGCGGCGGAGGCGGCGTCCCGGAATCCGGAATCCGCGGAGTGACGCGGTCTGACCGGAAACAGGTGCGCCCGACACGGCGTACCGTGATAGGTGCTCACGATTCGCCTGGCTCGCTGCTAAAGGGACGCGCGGGCAGCTGCGGCGGACGAACTCGTCTGAGGAGACTAGTGCTGTGACCGGGATCAAGACGCAGGGCGAGAAGAAGTTGATGCTCTTCTCTGGCCGCGCCCACCCCGAGCTTGCCGAGGAGGTCGCGCACCAGCTCGGTGCCGGGATCGTCCCGACCAAGGCGTTCGACTTCGCCAATGGCGAGATCTACGTCCGCTACCAGGAGTCCGCTCGCGGTGCCGACTGCTTCCTGATCCAGAGCCACACGGCTCCGATCAATAAGTGGATCATGGAGCAGTTGATCATGATCGACGCGCTGAAGCGCGCGTCGGCCCGCTCCATCACCGTCATCGTGCCGTTCTACGGTTACGCGCGGCAGGACAAGAAGCACCGTGGACGTGAACCGATCTCGGCGCGTCTGATCGCGGACCTGATGAAGACCGCGGGCGCGGACCGCATCCTGACGGTCGACCTGCACACGGACCAGATCCAGGGCTTCTTCGACGGCCCGGTGGACCACCTGTTCGCGCTGCCGATCCTGGCGGACTACGTGGGCGCGAAGGTGGACCGCAGCAAGCTGACGGTGGTCTCCCCGGACGCCGGCCGCGTGCGGGTGGCCGACCGCTGGTGCGACCGGCTCGGTGCCCCGCTGGCGATCGTGCACAAGCGCCGCGACAAGGACGTCGCCAACCAGGTGACCGTCCACGAGGTCGTCGGTGACGTGAAGGGCCGCGTCTGTGTGCTCGTCGACGACATGATCGACACGGGTGGCACGATCTGCGCCGCCGCGGACGCGCTGTTCGCGCACGGTGCGGAGGACGTCATCGTGACGGCGACGCACGGTGTGCTGTCCGGTCCCGCCGCGGACCGTCTGAAGAACTCGAAGGTGAGCGAGTTCGTCTTCACGGACACGCTGCCGACGCCGGGCGAGCTGGAGCTGGACAAGATCACGGTCCTGTCGATCGCTCCGACGATCGCCTCCGCGGTGCGCGAGGTCTTCGAGGACGGCTCGGTGACCAGCCTCTTCGAGGGCGAGGCCTGATCCGCTAGCGGATCTCCGCACTGAAGATCCATTTGGGTGCGGCCTCCCGCGCCGAGTAGACTGCTGAAGTTGCTCGGCGAGGGAGGCCGCACCTTTTTGGTTCGGCTGTCCGTTATCGACGCGCTCTTCGTAGCAGGCCGTTCGTGGCCGGGTGACCGTTTCCCCTAGTTCTACGAGGAGTTGAGAGCACATGTCCGAGGTCAAGCTTTCCGTCGAGACCCGCACCGAGTTCGGCAAGGGTGCGTCCCGCCGTCTGCGCCAGGTCGAGAAGGTTCCCGGTGTCGTCTACGGCCACGGCAACGAGCCGCAGCACATCGTCCTCGACTCGCACGCCCTGATGCTGGCGCTGCGTACGCCGAACGTCCTGATCAACCTGGACATCGACGGCAAGAGCAACGAGCTGGTCATCCCGAAGGCGGTGCAGCGCGACGCGATCACGAGCTTCCTGGTCCACGTCGACCTGCTCCAGGTCAAGCGCGGCGAGAAGGTCACCGTCGAGCTCCCGATCCACACCGAGGGCGAGCTGGCCCCGGGTGGCAACCTGCTCGAGCACGTGCTGAACACGCTGTCGGTCGAGACCGAGGCCACGCACATCCCCGAGTCGGTCACCGTCTCCGTCGAGGGCCTCGATGCCGGTGCCTCGATCCACGCCAAGGACATCACGCTGCCCAAGGGCACCACGCTGGCCACGGACGAGGACGCGGTCGTCCTCCAGGTCCTGGCCGCGCAGGCCGAGGAGGCCCCGGCCGAGGCCGAGGGCGAGGAGGCGGCCGCGGAGGCCTGAGCCTTCGAGGTCTGACCTGGTGTACGGGGTGGTGGGCGCGGCCCACCACCCCGTTCCGCTATCTCTACCGAAGGAAACGTGGATGTCCGACGAGAACGCTCCCTGGCTGATCGCCGGGCTCGGCAACCCTGGTCCCGAGTACGCGATGAACCGGCACAACGTCGGTTTCATGGTGGCCGATCTGCTGGCGCAGCGGATGGGTGCCAAGTTCAAGCGGGCGACGAAGGGGCAGGCGCAGGTCGTCGAGGGGCGGATCGGCCCGCCGGGGCCGCTGAACCGCCGGGTGATCCTGGCGAAGCCGATGTCGTACATGAATGTCTCGGGTGGTCCCGTGACGGCGCTGTGCGATTTCTACAAGGTGCCCGCCGAGCACATCGTGGCGGTCCACGACGAGCTGGACATCGACTACGGGGTGCTGCGGCTGAAGCTGGGCGGTGGCGACAACGGGCACAACGGCCTGAAGTCGATCACGAAGTCGCAGGGCAGCGACTACCACCGGGTGCGGTTCGGGATCGGTCGTCCGCCGGGGCGGATGCAGGTCGCGGACTTCGTGCTGAAGGACTTCTCGTCGACGGAGCGCAAGGAGCTCGACTACTTCGTGGACCGCGCGGCCGACGCCGCGGAGGCGCTGGTGATCGAGGGCCTGGAGCGGGCGCAGTCGACGTACAACTCCTGACCTGTACGGACTTGTCGGCGGCGTTTTCGGCCGGGAGTTGACCGTACGCAGGGTGATGGCCAAGGATCCCGGCCATGTTGCCTGTTGCCCGTCAAGTCGCGGCGGCCGCGGTCGCCGCGTTGCTGCTGATCGCCGGCGTGTGGGCGTCGTGGGGTGCGGCGCAGCACGTGATGTTCCCGACGGGTCGTGAGCGCGGCACGATGACGGTGGGCCGGTGCTCGGACGACGCCTGCGCCGGCTCGTTCTCGCCCGCCTCCCCCACTGCCGTACGGCATACGAGCGTGACGATCGACCGCTCGATCGGGGAGAAGAAGGGCGCGCGTTTCCCCGTGGTCCTCAAGCCGGGTTCGACCGATGCGGTGCGCGCGGGCACGGCCGGTTTTCTGCAGGCCTGGGTGCCGCTCGGCGGTGCGCTGCTGCTGGCGGCGGTGGTGCTCGCGGGCGGGATACGCAACCGGCGCCTCACGTGGGTCACGGGAGGCGCCGGTCTCGCGCTGCTGACGGCGGCGTTCGTCGCCGTCGGGTTCTAGGTCAGCCGGTGTTGCGCAGGCCCGCCGCCACACCGTTCACGGTGAGGAGCAGGGCGCGGCCGAGCGTCGGGTCCGGGGTCTCGTCGGCGGCCGCCGCGTCGCGCTGCCGCTTGAGCAGGGCGACCTGGAGGTACGAGATCGGGTCGAGGTAGGCGTCGCGGATCGCGAACGTCTGCTTCAGCACGGGCTGGGAGTCGAGGAGTTCGCTGCCGCCGGTGATGCGCAGGACCTCGGCGACGGTCAGCTCGTGCTCGGCGACGATGGCGTCGAAGACGTGCTTGAGGTCGTCGGGCACGAGGGTGTCGACGTAGTGCTTGGCGATCCGCAGGTCCGTCTTGGCGAGCGTCATCTCGACGTTGGAGATGAAGTTGCGGAAGAAGTGCCACTGCTCGTGCATCTCGTCGAGCACGGTGTCGAGGCCGGCCTCGCGCAGCGCCTTGAGGCCGCTTCCGACGCCGAACCAGCCGGGGACGATCTGCCGCGACTGGGTCCAGCCGAACACCCACGGGATGGCGCGCAGGCCGTCGAGGGAGACGCCGGAGCCGGGGCGGCGGGAGGGCCGCGAGCCGAGGTGCAGGTCGGCGAGCTGGTCGACCGGGGTCGAGGCGAGGAAGTAGTTCGGCAGGTCCGGGTCCTCGACGAGCTCGCGGTACCGGGCGTGCGCCGCGTCGCTCACCACGTCCATGGCGGCGTCCCAGCGGGCGAGGGCCTCGTCGGACTGGCGCGGCGCCGTGTGCAGGGCGGAGGCCTGCAGCGTCGCCGCGACGGTCAGTTCCAGGTTCTCGCGGGCCAGGGACGGCACGAGGTACTTGTCGGAGATGACCTCGCCCTGCTCGGTCACCTTGATCTCGCCCTCCAGGGTTCCCCAGGGCTGGGCGAGGATCGCGTCGTGCGAGGGGCCGCCGCCGCGGCCGACGGTGCCGCCGCGGCCGTGGAAGAGGCGCAGGCGCACGCCGTAGCGGTGGGCCACGTCGCGCAGCCGGCGCTGGGCGCGGTGGATCTCCCACTGGGAGGTGGTGATGCCGCCGAACTTGGAGGAGTCGGAGTAGCCGAGCATGACCTCCTGCACGTCCCCGTTGAGCGCGACGAGGCGCCGGTAGGACGGGTCGGAGAGCATGTCCTCCAGGATCGTGTCGGCCGCCTTGAGCTCGTCGGTGGTCTCCAGGAGCGGCACGATGCCGATCTTGGCCCAGCCGGCGTGCAGGTCGATGAGTCCGGCCTCGCGGGCGAGGACGGTGGCGGCGAACACGTCGTCGGCGCCCTGGCACATCGAGATGATGTACGACTCGATGACCTCGGGCCCGAACACGTCGAGCGCCTTGGCGACGGTGTGGAAGACGCCGAGGGTCTTCTCGCCGTCGGCGTCGAGCGGCGCCGGGGTCGGTGCCAGCGGGCGGCGCGAGCGCAGTTCCTTGGCGAGCAGCTTGCCGCGGTAGTCGCGGGGCATGTCGGCGTAGCGCCAGGACTCCTCGCCGAGCCGGTCGAAGAGCTGGCCGAGGGTGTGGTGGTGGGCGTCGGCGTGCTCGCGGACGTCCATCGTGGCGAGCTGCAGGCCGAAGGCGGAGAGCGTACGGATCGTACGGTTCATGCGGCCTTCGGCGAACAGGCCGCCGCGGTGCTCGCGCAGGGAGGTCTGGATCAGCGTCAGGTCGTGCAGCAGCTCGGCGGTGCCGAGGTAGTCGCGGCCGTCCTGGTGCGGGGTGTTGTTGGCGAGCCGCGTCTTGGTGTTCTCGAGCTTCTGCCGGATCGCGGTGGCCTTGAGCCGGTAGGGCTCCTCGGCGTTGAGCCGCTTGTAGCGGGGGCTGATCTCGGGGAGGCGCTCCAGGTCGCACTGGAGCGAGGTGAGGAGCTCCTCGGTGGCGCCCGTGTAGCGGATCGAGTTCGACAGGAAGCCGCGCAGCTCGTCGATCATGTCGAGCGCGTCGTTGATGCCGTGCTCGTGCTGGAGGATCAGGACGTCCCAGGTGACCTGCGGCGTCACGTTCGGGTTGCCGTCGCGGTCGCCGCCGATCCAGGTGCCGAAGGTGAGCGGGCGGCTCTCCTCGGGGAGCGTGTAGCCGACGCGCTCCAGTTCGGCGGTGAGGTCCTCCAGGACGTCGCCGACGGCGCCGGCGTGCAGCTCGTCCAGGTAGTAGATCGCGTTGCGGGACTCGTCGGTGACCTCGGGGCGCACCACGCGCAGCTCGTCGGTCTGCCAGACGAGGTCGATGTTCTCGGCCAGCCGGGTGTCGTAGCGGCGGCGGTCGGTCTCCAGGACCGGGGTCTCCAGGAGCTCGGCGACGCGGCGCAGCTTGTTGAGGACGCTTCGCCGGGCGGCCTCCGTCGGGTGCGCCGTGAAGACGGGCCGCACGTTCAGGTTCTTGACCGTGTCGCGCAGGTGGTCCGGGTCGGCGTCCTTGAGCCGGTCCGCGGTGCGGGCGAGCAGTCCGCCCTCGGCGGCCCGCATGGCGCGCAGCTCGCGGCCACGGTGCACCTGCTCCGTCACGTTGGCCAGGTGGAAGTACGTGGAAAAGGCGCGGACCAGCTTGGCCGCGGTGTCCAGCTCGGTACCGCCGAGCAGCTCGGCGGCGGCCTCGCCGTCCTCGCGGGTCAGGCGGCGGACCCTTTCGACCAGCTCGAGGAGCTCCGGGCCCTCCTGGCGGACCAGGGTCTCGCCCAGCAGGTCACCGAGCCGACGGATGTCGGCGCGCAGCTCGGCGCTGGTGCTCGTCGCAGCGGTCTGTTCGTCGGCACTGCTCACAGGTGCGGCTCCTTGCAATGGTGAAGCACGTCGGGCACGTGGTGAAGCACGTCGGGAGGGAGGATCCCCGGATCCGGGTACGTAACCCGGGGTGGAGATTCAGTGCGGACCGCGCTGTCCGACCGATTCCAAGGATATGTGCCACCGCCGACGGCGAGGTCGGAGCCTCTTGCCGCACGGCTGCACGATGAATTACTTACGGTGCCGTAGGTTACGGAACCGTAGGCAAGCTGTCCGCGGATCCCCGTGGATCTCCTGACCCGTCACAGCCCGTCTCAACCCTCGACTTACAGGGGACTCCCATGGCCACCAGTAGCGATGTGATCGAAGAAACCGCCGGTCCGGCGTCAGGACCGCCCGCCACCTCGCATTCTGCGACACTCGGCGGCGAACGGAAGCGCTCCGTGGAGCAGATCACACTGCTCCTGTTCATCGTCCTCCCGTTCCTGGCCCTGCTCGCGGCGGTGCCGCTGGCCTGGGGCTGGGGGGTGAGCTGGCTCGACCTCGGGCTGCTCGTCGTCATGTACTTCGTCGGCTGCCACGGCATCACGATCGGCTTCCACCGGTACTTCACGCACGGCTCCTTCAAGGCGAAGCGGCCGCTGCGGATCGCGCTGGCGGTCATGGGCTCGCTCGCGGTGGAGGGTCCGATCGTGCGCTGGGTCGCGGACCACCGCAAGCACCACAAGTTCTCCGACGCCGAGGGCGACCCGCATTCGCCGTGGCGGTACGGGGAGACGGTCCCGGCCCTGCTGAAGGGCCTGTGGTGGGCGCACATGGCCTGGATGTTCGACGAGGAGCAGACCTCGCAGGAGAAGTACGCGCCGGACCTGGTCAAGGACCCGGCGATCCGCGCGATCTCCCGCCAGTTCATCATGTGGACGCTCGTCTCGCTCTTCCTCCCCGCCCTGATCGGCGGCCTGGTCACGATGTCGTGGTGGGGCGCCCTCACGGCGTTCTTCTGGGGCTCGCTCGTGCGGGTGGCGCTGCTGCACCACGTGACGTGGTCGATCAACTCCATCTGCCACGCCGTCGGCAAGCGCCCCTTCAAGTCCCGCGACCGTTCCGGCAACGTGTGGTGGCTGGCCGTCCTGTCCTGCGGCGAGTCCTGGCACAACCTGCACCACGCGGACCCGACGTCGGCGCGGCACGGTGTGGAGCGCGGCCAGATCGACTCCTCGGCCCGCCTCATCCGCTGGTTCGAACAGCTGGGCTGGGCGCACGATGTGCGCTGGCCGTCGAAGGACCGGATCGCCTCGCGCCGCAAGGAGCAGGTCGCCGACGCGGCCTGAGGCCCACACGGCATGATGGAAGACGTGGCGACCGACTCAAGCACCCCGAGCAATTCGAGCAGCGACAGGCCGGACCGGCCCGAGAAGGCTCGGCGCACGCGCAGAACGCGGATGACGGGAGCGGAGCGACGGCAGCAGCTCCTGGAGATCGGTCGTGTCCTGTTCGCCGCCAAGGGCTTCGAGGCGACGTCGGTGGAGGAGATCGCGGCGAAGGCCGGGGTCTCCAAGCCGGTGGTGTACGAGCACTTCGGTGGCAAGGAGGGCCTGTACGCGGTCGTCGTGGACCGCGAGATGCGCCAGCTGCTCGACATGGTGACCGGTTCGCTGACGGCCGGTCACCCGCGTGAGCTCCTCGAGCAGGCGGCGTTCGCGCTCCTCGACTACATCGAGGAGTACACGGACGGTTTCCGCATCCTGGTCCGCGACTCCCCGATTCCGCAGTCCACGGGCTCCTTCGCGTCGCTGATCTCCGACATCGCGACGCAGGTCGAGGACATCCTCGGCCGCGAGTTCAAGAACCGGGGCTTCGACCCGAAGCTGGCGCCGCTGTACGCGCAGGCGCTGGTCGGGATGGTCGCGCTGACGGGTCAGTGGTGGCTGGACGCGCGCAAGCCGGAGAAGGCGGAGGTCGCGGCGCATCTGGTGAATCTGGCGTGGCACGGCCTCGATGGTCTTGAGCCGAAGCCGAGGCTCATAGGGCACCGGAAGCGTTGAGCGCGCCGCACCGGGGCCGAGGTCGCGGGGCTCCGCCCCGGACCCCGCGCCTCAAGCGCCGGCGGGGCTCGAATGTGGGGACTTGGGCTCCAGGATCTCCAGTCTGTTTCCGACAGGGTCGGAGCAGTAGAAGCGATGGTGGCCGGGCAGACGGTCGTCCCATTCGATCTCGACGCCCCGCCCGGTCAGTCGCCGCGCGTACGCCTCGATGTCCCGCACCAGCAGGCCCGGGTGCGCCTTCCTCGCGGGGCGGAAATCCGCCTCGATGCCCAGGTGCAGCTCGATGGCCCCGGCCCGGAACCAGCAGCCGCCCCGCGCCGCGAGCGCAGGTGGCTTGGGGGTTTCGGTCATGCCGAGGGTGTCGGCGTAGAAGGCGCGCAGGGCGCCCTCGCTGCCCGGCGGCGCCGCGAGTTGTACGTGGTCCAGCGAGAGCAGCGTCATGGGCGGGTCGCCACCGCGAAGATGCGGCGGAACGGGAGGACCGTGCCGTGGGGCGTTGACGGGTACGCCTCGCGGAGCAGGTCGCGGTACTCGGTGACGAAGGCGTCGCGGGCCTCCTCGTCGTCCTCCAGCGCCGTCAGGACCGGGCGCAGGCCCGTGCCCTTGACCCAGTCGAGGACCGGGTCGGGGCCCTCCAGGAGGTGCAGGTACGTCGTCTCCCAGGCGTCGACCTCGCAGCCGAGTCCGGCCAGCCGTGCCAGGTACGCCGCGGGCGCCAGCACCGCGTCGCCGTGCCGCAGCACACCGGGCAGGCGGTCCTTCCAGCGGGCCGATTCGGCCAGTTCACGCATCAGGACGTGGCTGGGCGCCGCGAAGTTGCCCGGTACCTGGAAGGCGAACGTCCCGCCGGGGGCCACCGCGTCGATCCACCGGGGGAAGGCGTCGGCGTGGTCCGGGAGCCATTGCAGCGTCGCGTTGGAGACGAGCAGGTCGTACGTTTCCGTGGGCGTCCAGTCGGCCGCGTCCGCGTACGCGAAGTCGAGGCGGTCGGTGGCGTGGGCCGCCGCCTGCTCCAGCATCTGGGGCGAGTTGTCGTAGCCGGTGATGCGGGCGGTGGGCCAGCGTTCGGCGAGCAGCGTCGTGACGTTGCCGGGGCCGCAGCCGAGGTCGGCGATGCGGGCGGGCTCCCCCGGGAGGGCGGGGACGCGGGCCAGCAGATCGACGAAGGGGCGGCCGCGGTGGTCCGCGTGGCGGAGATACTGGTGCGGGTCCCAGGCTGGTGTGGGTGTGGGCGTCATGGAATCAAGCGTCCGCCGCAGGTATCTCGATGTCAAGATAGTCGACCTCAAGAGACTTCACGTCGACACACCCCCTACACTGATCGTCATGGAGGACGAGGTCGACCGTCTGGTCTCAGCGTGGCGCCGAGAGCGCCCCGACCTCGACGTGGAGCCCCTTGAGGTGCTCAGTCGGGTCAGCAGGCTCGCGCGCCATCTCGACCGGGCCCGCCGCCTGGCCTTCTCCGAGCACAACCTGGAGCCGTGGGAGTTCGACGTCCTGACGGCGCTGCGCCGCGCGGGCACGCCGTACCAGCTCTCCCCCGGCCAGTTGCTCACGCAGACCCTGGTGACGTCCGGCACGATGACGAATCGTATCGACCGGCTCGCCAAGAAGGGCCTCGTCGAGCGGCTGCCCGATCCCAGCGACCGCCGGGGTGTCCTGGTGCGGCTCACGGACGAGGGCCGCGACCGTGCCGACCAGGCGCTGGCGGGGCTGCTCGATCAGGAGCGGGCGATCCTGGCGGAGCTCTCCCGAGCGGAGCGGGGTGAATTGGCGTCGCTGCTCCGGCAGTTGACGGCTCCGTTCGACAACATTCCCGGTTGATGTCGGTTTCCGGTTGACGGTGGTTGACGTCGCGGGGCTCTGCCCCGAGCCCCGCTGCTCAATCGCCGCAGGGGCTCAATGACCTCAGCTGGCTGCTTCCAGGTCGACCGGGCCGACGCCCGCCCTGCGGGCGAGTGCGACCGCTGCGAGTGTCGAGTGGACGCCCAGTTTCCCCAGCACGTTCTGCATGTGCGTACGCACCGTGTGCGGCGACAGGAAGAGGCGCTCCGCCACCGCCTTGCGGCCGAGGCCCGCCACCATGCAGCGCAGCACCTCGCGCTCCCGGGGCGTCAGGGACTCCACGAGCCGCTCGGACTCGGTGCGGTGCTTGCGTGCCGCGGTCAACTCCCGCAGTACGCCCGTGAGCAGCGCCGGCGGCAGATGCGTCTCCTCGCGCAGCACGCCCCGTATGACGGTCAACAGGCGTGACAGGGAACAGTCCTTGGCCACCCAGCCGGACGCGCCCGCCTGGAGCGCGAGCGCCGCGCGGCGCGGATCGTCGCGCTCGGCGAGCACCACCGTGCGGACGGCGGGCTGGGCCGAACGAACTCCCGCCACCAGGGAGATGCCGTCGACCAGGCCGTCCTGCGCGGCGCTGTCGGGCACCGGGGTCGGCGCGCGCATGCCCTGGAGCGAGGCGGCGCCCAGGTCCGCGTCGATCAGCAGCACGTCGAAGCGGCGCCCCTCCGCGACCGCCCGGTCGAGGCAGCGCAGCGCGGCGGGGCCGCTCCCGGCGGCCGACACGTCGACATCGGGCTCGGCGGCGAGTGCCGCCGCGAGCGACTCGGCGAAGATGCGGTGGTCGTCGACCACCAGGACCCGGATGCGTACCACGTGATTTACCCCCTTCCCCGAGCTCCGGTACGGAGCAGGGGATACCCCAGCGTCGGGGAACGGATCAACGCGGGTACGGCGCCCGGAGTGCGGGTCGCCGCGGCCGCACGGCCGCCGCCGTGAGCCGAACCGCTGCCCCCGCTCCGGGCGTCGTACCCGGCTGTCTCGCCCCCTGATCGGCACCGGCCCCCACCGGTGCTGTCCTCAGACTAGAGGCGAAGGCCCGGAGGGGAAGTCAATTCGCAGAACTGGTTGGCGGTTGGCGGAGCAGCGACTGTCCTGCGCGTTTATGGTGATGCGCATGTTTCGCATCGAGACAGAAGTCGACAAGGAGCGCGCCCTTCTGCTCCGGTCGCTGCTGAGGGAGACCAACACGGCGGCGTCACCGGAGCTCCGGGAGCTGCGCGGCACCCCTGCCGACCAGCATGTCCCGCTCCAGGTCTGGTTGTTGGACGAGGACGGCACGCTGGCGGCGGGGCTCGACGCGTACACGTGGGCGTGCTGGCTGCACGTGGACCTGCTCTGGGTCGCCGAGCGGCACCGCGGGTCCGGGCTCGGCTCGCGACTCCTCGCGGAGGCGGAACGCATCGCGTACGAGGACCGCGAGTGCGTCGCCTCCCGCCTGGAAACCTGGGACTTCCAGGCACCGGGTTTCTACCGCCTGCACGGCTACGAGGTGGTCTCCGTAATTCCCGACTATCCGCCGGGCCTCAAGGAATTCACCCTCACCAAGCGGCTCGGCTGACGCACCGCGACAGCTCGCCCCGAGACCTGGGCCCGTGCGCGGAGCGCACTCCGTGTCCCCGACTACCCGCCGGGGCTCAAGGAGTTCACGCTGACGAAGCGGCTCGGATGACTGTTACGAGATGCGTCGCGCGCCCGCCGAAGGTACCGCCGGGAAGACGCGCGGCGCCGTGAAGCCCGCCTCCGCGAAGGCGTCGGCGATCGACTTCGTGACGGCGTCGGCGTCGTCCGACTCCACCAGGACGACCGCGGAGCCGCCGAAGCCGCCGCCCGTCATCCGCGCCCCGTGCGCGCCGGACTCCATGGCCGTGGCGACGACGAGGTCCAGCTCGGGGCAGGAGATGCGCAGGTCGTCGCGGAGCGAGACGTGGCCCTGGACGAGGATCGGGCCGATGGCGCGGACGTCGCCGGCGTCGAGCAGCTCGATGACGCGCTCGACGCGGTGGTCGTCGGTGACGATGTGGCGGACGTAGCGGACGACCTTCTCGTCGACGTCGGCGAGTTCCAACTCTGCGACGGACCGGCCCAGTTCGGCGTACGGGACGTCGCGCAGGTGGGAGACGCCGAGGACGCGCGCGCCCTCCTCGCAGCCCGCGCGCCGCTCCGCGTACGCGCCGTCGCCCAGCTCGTGCTTGACGCGGGTGTCGACGACGAGCAGCTGAAGGCCGTGCGCCGCCAGGTCGAAGGGGACCTGGCGGATCGACAGGTCGCGGCAGTCGAGGTGCAGGGCGTGGCCCTCGGTGGCGCAGGACGAGGCCATCTGGTCCATGACACCGCACGGCACGCCGACGAAGGCGTTCTCGGCGCGCTGTGCGAGGACCGCCGACTCCGCGCCCGTGAGCCCGAGTTCGTACAGGTCGTTCATCGCGTACGCGGTCACGACCTCCAGGGCCGCGGACGAGGAGAGGCCCGCGCCGGTCGGGACCGTGGAGGCGAGGTGGATGTCCGCGCCGGTGACGGTGTGGCCCGCCTCGCGCAGCGCCCAGACGACGCCGGCCGGGTAGGCGGCCCAGCCGCCCTGGCCGTACTTGCTGAGCGGGGCGAGGTCGTCGACGCGCAGTTCCACGACCGGGGCGTCGATGTCGGCGGAGTGCAGGCGCAGCACGCCGTCCTCGCGCCGGGCCACCGCGGCGACCGCGGTGTGCGGCAGCGCGAGCGGCATGACGAAGCCCTCGTTGAAGTCGGTGTACTCGCCGATGAGGTTGACGCGGCCGGGGGCCGCCCAGACTCCGGCGGGCTCGTACCCGTACAGGTCCTTGAACTGCGTGGCGACGGACATCAGTTGGCTACCTGACCCTCGTAGTGACTACTGCTGCTCACGGGCCCGGGCGAACGCCCAGGCGTCGGCGACGATGCCCGCGAGGTCCGCGCGGGACGGGTTCCAGCCGAGGCGCTCGCGCGCGGTGTCGGCGGAGGCGACGAGGACGGCCGGGTCGCCGCCGCGGCGCGGGGCGACGACCTCGGGGATCGGGTGCCCGGTGACCTGGCGGACGGTCTCGATGACCTCGCGGACGGAGAAGCCGTTGCCGTTGCCGAGGTTGCAGATGAGGTGCTCGCCCGGCTGCGCGGCCTCGACCGCGAGGAGGTGGGCCTCGGCGAGGTCGGCGACGTGGATGTAGTCGCGGACGCACGTGCCGTCGGCCGTCGGATAGTCGTCGCCGAAGACGTTGATCGCCTCGCGCTTGCCCTGGGCGACCTGGAGGACGAGCGGGATGAGGTGCGACTCGGGGTCGTGCCGCTCACCACAACTTCCGTATGCACCCGCCACGTTGAAGTACCTCAACGAAACGGCCGCGAGCCCGTGGGCGTTCGCCTCACCGGTGATCATGTGATCGACCGCGAGCTTCGAGGCGCCGTACGGGGATGTGGGAGCCGTCGGGTCGGTCTCGGTGATCGGGGTGTTCACCGGCTCGCCGTACGTGGCCGCGGTCGAGGAGAAGACCAGCTTGCGGACATCGGCCGCGCGCATCGCGGCGAGCAGCTCCATGGTGCCGCCGACGTTGTTCGCCCAGTACTTCTCGGGCTTCACGACGGACTCGCCGACCTGCGAGAACGCGGCGAAGTGCAGCACGGCGTCGTAGGAGGAGTCCAGCCACTTGGCGGCGTCGCGGATGTCGCCCTCGATGAAGGCGGCGCCGGCGGGCACGCCCTCGCGGAAGCCGGTGGAGAGGTTGTCGAGGACGACGACCTCGTGGTTCGCCTCAAGAAGGTGCTGGGCGACGACAGAGCCGACGTATCCCGCACCACCCGTGACCAGGTACTTTCCCATTACTCGCTCGCTACCTCTCGCAGTCGCTCGGCCGCGGCCTCCGGCGGCACATCGTTGATGAACACACTCATGCCGGACTCGGAACCCGCGAGAAACTTCAGCTTGCCGGAAGTGCGGCGGACGGTGAAAAGCTCGAGGTGGAGCGCGAAGTCGTCGCGTCCCACGCCCTCGAACTCGTCCAGCGGGCCGAACGGGGCCTGGTGCCAGGCCGCGATGTACGGCGTCGCCGGCTGGTCCGCACCGAAGATCCGGTCGAAGCGCCTCAAGAGTTCCAGATAAATCTTGGGGAACTCTGTGCGCGCGTCCACGTCGAGCGCGAGCAGGTCCGGGACCTGGCGCTTGGGGTAGAGGTGCACCTCGTAGGGCCAGTGCGCGGCGTAGGGCACGAAGGCCACCCAGTGCTCGCCGTCGAGGACGATCCGCGAGCCGTCCTCGGTCTCCTTGGCCACGACGTCGGCGGAGAGGTTGCGGCCGCCGGTCTGTTCCTTGTACTCGGCGGTGTTGCGCAGCATCAGGGCCGTGCGCGGGGTGGTGAAGGGGTAGGCGTAGATCTGGCCGTGCGGGTGGCCGAGGGTGACGCCGATCTCGGCGCCGCGGTTCTCGAAGCAGAAGACCTGCTCGACGGAGTCGAGGTGGGAGAGCTCGGCGGTGCGGTCCGTCCACGCGTCGAGGACGAGGCCCGCCTGCTCCTCGGTGAGGTCCGCGAAGGACTTGTCGTGGTCGGACGTGAAGCACACGACCTCGCAGCGGCCGGAGTCGCCGGCGAGCGAGGGGAAGCGGTTCTCGAAGACCACCACGTCGTACGAGGAGTCGGGGATCTCGCTCAGCCGCTCGCCCTCGGAGGGGCACAGCGGGCACTCGTCGGCCGGCGGGTGGTACGTGCGGCCCTGGCGGTGCGAGGCGATGGCCACGGAGTCGCCGAGCAGCGGGTCGCGGCGCACCTCGGACGTGGTGACCGTGGGGTCGAGGGGGCGGCGGTCGGCCGCGTCCCGGACGACGTCGTCGCGCGAGTCGTAGTAGATGAGCTCACGACCGTCGGCGAGCCGGGTCGACGTCTTCTTCACGTCCGATGCTCCTCATCACACCAACCAAACAGAACCAAACACAACAAAGCATAAGCCAACAGTGGCGTCAAGAGGAACGGTCCGGCGCCGACTGTGCGCTTTCTGTGCCCTCCCGAGCGCTCCGGACGAGGTCTCGATCACAATCCAACAAAGAACATCACGCAAACTGTTCACTTATTGAAGTCGGAGGCGTAGGTTCCGGACTGTTTCAGTTCGCGCAACGAAGCGAGATCTCATGCTGTCCCCCACAACAACCCTGGCCGAGGGGCTCCGGCTGCCCACCAACGGCCTCGACTACGCGATCATGGCGATCTACTTCGTCGTGGTGCTGGGCATCGGCTTCGCCGCCCGCCGGTCCGTGAAGACCAGCCTCGACTTCTTCCTGTCGGGGCGCTCCCTGCCCGCCTGGGTCACCGGTCTCGCGTTCGTCGCGGCGAACCTGGGCGCCACCGAGCTCCTCGGCATGGCGGCCAACGGGGCGCAGTACGGCCTCTACACGGTGCACTGGTACTGGATCGGCGCCATCCCCGCCATGGTCTTCCTCGGCCTGGTGATGATGCCCTTCTACTACTCGTCGAAGGTGCGCTCGGTCCCCGAGTTCCTGCTGCACCGCTTCGGGCCCTCGTCCCATCTGCTCTCCTCGATCATCTTCGCCGTCTCCTCGGTGCTGATCGCGGGCGTCAACCTGTACGCGATGGCCCTGGTGCTCCAGGCGCTGCTCGGCTGGCCGCAGTGGGTGGCGATCGTCATCGCCGGCCTCTTCGTTCTCGCGTACATCACGATCGGCGGGCTCTCCTCCGCGATCTACAACGAGGTCCTGCAGTTCTTCGTCATCCTCGCCGCGCTCATCCCGCTGACCATCGTCGGCCTCAAGCGCGTCGGCGGCTGGGACGGCATCTCGGACTCGCTGTCCAGCTCGCACGGCGACTCGTTCATGACGGCCTGGCAGGGCACCGGCATCGGCGACGCCAACCCGCTCGGCGCCAACTGGCTGACCATCGTGCTCGGCCTCGGCTTCGTGATGAGCTTCGGCTACTGGACGACGAACTTCGCCGAGGTGCAGCGCGCGCTGTCCGCGAAGAACCTCTCCGCCGCCAAGCGCACCCCGCTGATCGCCGCGTTCCCGAAGATCCTCATCCCGATGGTCGTCGTGATCCCCGGCCTGATCGCCCTGGTCATGGAGCCGTCCATCGGCAAGTCCGCGGGCGGCCTCCAGTACAACGACGCCATCCCGGTCCTCATGCGCGACCTGCTGCCCAACGGTGTCCTCGGCATCGCGGTGACCGGTCTGCTCGCCGCCTTCATGGCGGGCATGGCGGCCAACGTCTCGTCGTTCAACACGGTGTTCACCAACGACATCTGGGCCGCGTACATCAAGAAGGGCCAGAGCGACCGGTACTACCTGCAGACGGGCCGCGTCGTCACCGCAGTCGGCGTCGTGATCGGCATGGGCACCGCGTTCATCGCGGGCAGCTTCAGCAACATCATGAACTACCTGCAGACGCTGTTCTCGTTCTTCAACGTGCCGCTGTTCGTGGTCTTCATCATCGGTATGTTCTGGAAGCGGACCACGCCCGCCGCCGGTTTCTGGGGTCTGCTTTCGGGCACCGTGGCCGCGATGGTGAACTACTTCTGGTTCTACAAGCAGGGCGTCATCTCGATCCCCTCGGACCAGGGCGCCAACTTCGTCTCGTCGATCGTCGCCTTCGTGGTCGGCGCGGTGGTGATGTTCGTGGTCACGCTCTGCACCAAGTCCAAGCCTGCCGAGGAGCTGGCCGGTCTCGTGTACGGCACGAAGTCGCCGGGCATGGAGGAGCCGCCGGCCGAGGGTGACGACGCCTGGTACCGCAAGCCGGCCCTGCTGGGCTGGGGAGCGATCATCCTCGCCACCATCTGCTACATCCCGTTCTCCTTCTGAGGTCCGAGGTAACACGACATGAGCGACGAAATGAACCAGCACGTCGAGGAAGTGAAGGAGCTGGAGGCCAAGTCGGCGACGGCTGCCCGCCTCTTCGACGTGCGACGCATCATCGGCGGCCTCTTCGTGGTGTACGGCGTGATCGTCACGATCGCCGGCTTCACGGCGTCCGACGCCGACCTCAAGAAGGCCCAGGACATCAACATCAACCTGTGGACCGGCATCGGCATGCTGCTCCTCGGCCTCTTCTTCCTGATCTGGATGAAGCTCCGCCCGACGGTCCCTCCGACGGCGGAGGAACTGGCGGAGGCGTCCGAGTAGCACCACCCGCCACGTGAACCGGGGCCGGGCCCACCGCTTGGGAGAGCGGCGGACCCGGCCCTTTCTCGGCCACGCAACGCACAAGGCCCGTTCCGTCTGGGCGGAACGGGCCTTGTGACCATGGAGCGCCGGGCAGGCCTTGCACCTGCATCTCCCCGCAGGAAGCGGGACGTCTTTCCTTGGACCACCAACGCGCGGTCGTTCACCGCGAGTTGCGGCGACCAACAAGATCAACTGTAGCTCACGACTCCGGTTCCGGCGAGCCCACCGGCCCCGCCCGGTCAAGGAGGCCCGTGCGCGCCGCGAGCGCCGCCGCCTCAAGGCGTGAGCCGACGCCCAGCTTCATCAGGACCCGCTGCACATGCGTACGCGCCGTGGACGGGGCGATGCCCATGCCCGCCGCGATCAGCCGCGTGTCCTCGCCGTCCGCGACCCGCACCAGGACCTCGACCTCGCGCGGCGTGAGCATCTGGAGCAGCCGCTGCCCCTCGTCGTCCGGCTGGGCCGCAGGGTTGAGCAGCTCCCCGAACGCCCCCTGAAGCAGGGCCGGGGCCACCGCCGCCTCCCCCGCCCGCGCCTTCATCAGGGCACGCTCGACGCCCTCGATGCGCTCGTCGTGCCGTACGTAGCCGGAGGCGCCCGCCGCGAAGGCCGACGCGATGCCTCTGGGCGAGGGGACGGGTCCAAGGACCACGACGGCCACCTGCGGACGCTCGCGCTTGATGCGGACCACCGGGTCGAAGGTGCCGGGCTCCGCGGGGGTCGCCGTGCCCAGCAGGCAGACCTCGGGCGCCCGCGAGATGACCAGGTCCGCCGCTCCGGCCGCCGGTGCGGCCGCCGCGAGCACCCGGTGCCCGCGCAGCTTGAGGGCCGAGGCCAACGCCTCGGCCAGCAGTCGGTGGTCATCGACCACCATCAGCCGCACTCCCATCGGGCCAACCCCCCAATCGACCCCGGGAGTCTCCTCCAACCCCCGGGCCCCCCAAGGACAGGCGAGCCCCCCGACTCCCCGTCCTCCTTCATCCCCCGGAAGCTACACGCTTGTTCGAGGTTGCGCGCCCCCTACCGGCCAGAAGCGGCCCTGAATGCTGAAATCCAGTGCATTGAGGGATGTTTGGGGGTACCGGAACGCCAAGCAAGTGCCAAGAGTTGTGCGTCCGGGGCGAGTTCGCGACCGCTTTCAGCCGGTGCCGAAACCGACCGCCGTGTACCGCCGGCCGCCGTCCCCATAGGGCTCGCCGATCAGCGGCTGACCGAGGAACAGTCTGCCCTTGGAGTAGCGGATTTCGGAGTTCGAGCGGCCCGGCGCGACGCCGCTGACCATGTCCCGGGCGGCGGGCGTGGCCGGCGTCTCCAGCAGCGTCGACTGCTTCAGGGTGCGGGGGTCGATCGTGACCATCCGGCTGCCCTTCTCGGCCGCCCCCGTCGCGAACGCCAGGAGGTTCCCGCCGTCCATGCGCACCGGGAAGATGTCGCGGTGGTCGCCGCCGGTGACGCGGTCGCCCGTGCGCCTGCCGGTGTCCAGGGAGTACGACACGATCTCGTTGGCCGGGCCCGCGCCGCGGGTGGCCTCGTGCGGCCGGGTCGCGAAATAGATCCGCCCATTGCCGACGGTGACCTTCGCGCACCCCTCGGTCTTTCCCACCTCGCAGGCGAAGTCGTACTTCTTGGGATCGAGGGCGATCCTGCTCGTGAGCTTTCCGCGGCCGTCCAGGGCGAAGACGTCGGTGATGGCGCCCGCCGCGCCGGTCCCTCTTCCCACCCCGAAGACGACCGGCTTGGTCGACAGGACCTTGACGTCGCCAAGACCGGAGGCGAGCTTGTAGGACCACTTGGGCTGGCCCGTCACGGGGTCCAGGAGCTGGACGTCGTACGTCGCGTTCTTGCCGTAGGTGCCGCATTTGCGGACCGTCACGAGCTGGGAGCCGCCGTGGTAGCCGAGGTCCTGGCACTCCCCCGTGTCGGGCTGCCACAGGATGCGGCCCGACTTGAGGTCGAAGGCGGCGCCGCCGTCGAGACCGCCGCCCGCCGCGAGCGTGCCGCCCGTCAGGGAGAGCTCCTCGAAGATCCGCCGGTTCGTGCCCTGGCCCAGGCTCTGCGTCCAGAGCTTGTGCCCCGTGTTGACGTCGAAGACCGTGATCTGGCTGCACGGCCTGTGGTCGCCGTTCGCCGGCCGCTTGCCCGCCTCGCTGACCACGGCCGCGAGCGCGCCGTCGGTGACGGAGTCCGTGCCCGCGCACGTCTGCCCCGACAGCGGGAGCGTCCAGGTCTTCCTGCCGCTCGCGGCGTCGTACCCGACGAGCTGGTTCACGCCCGCCTTGGCGTACGTCTTGTCGGTCAGCCAGGAGCCCTGGACGCTGTCCACCTGCCGCTGCGCCACCTTCGGCGCGGGCAGCCGCAGCGTCACCCGCGCCGACGGGTCGGCCGGGGCCTTCTCCGCCCCGAAGCCGTCGCCGCCCTTGTCGCCGCCGTCGGAGCCCGCGGCGCCCGCACCGGGGTCGTCACCGGACCTCGACGCGTAGAGGACGCCGCCGCCGACGATCAGCGCGAGGGCCACGACCGCGGCGCCGATGACGAGCGCGAGCGGCGGCACCTTGGTGCGGGCGGGCGGCTGCGGGCGGCCGTACGGGGGCTGCTCGTACGGCTGTTGACGCTCCAGGCGGGCCCGGGCCTCGGGCGGGAGCGGTGTGCGCAGGGTGCCGTAACCGGGGGCGGTGTACGGCGGCATGGGCGGTGGGGCGCCGAATTCGCCCTGCGGGGAAGGGGGTTCGTTCGGCTGGCGGGGCGGGGGTGGCTGGGTCATGACCTGGGTACCTCGGGGACGTTGAGTTTCGGCAAGGTCAGTCGCCGTGGGCCGGATCGCACGTTCTCGTCCCGGCGGCCCTTTTCTATCACTCGCGTCTGTCACGCACGGCCGACAGGCAACGGGCCGGTCCGTCCCCGTACCCAGGGGAGGACCGGCCCGCGACGCACGTGCCTCACGCGTCCTCGGCGAGCTCCAGCCAGCGCATCTCCAACTCCTCGCGCTGCGCGACCAGATCACGCAGTTCCGCGTCGAGCTTCGCGACCTTCCCGAAGTCCGTGGCGTTGTCCGCGATCTGCGTGTGCAGCTTGCCCTCCTTCTCGGAGATCTTGTCCATCTGCCGCTCGATCTTCTGGAGTTCCTTCTTCGCGGCACGTACATCTTTGGAAGACCCAGTGGCCGCGGAGGGGCCCGCCTTCTCGGCCGCCGCGGGGGCGGCCGCGGGGGCCGGGGAGGCGGCCTCGATCATCCGCCGGCGGCGCTCCAGGTACTCGTCGACGCCGCGCGGCAGCATCCGCAGCGTGGCGTCGCCGAGCAGGGCGTACGTGTTGTCGGTGGTGCGCTCCAGGAAGAACCGGTCGTGGGAGATCACGACCATCGAGCCCGGCCAGCCGTCGAGCAGGTCCTCCAGCTGCGTGAGCGTCTCGATGTCCAGGTCGTTCGTCGGCTCGTCGAGGAAGAGCACATTCGGCTCGTCCATGAGCAGGCGCAGGATCTGCAGCCGCCGCCGCTCGCCACCGGACAGGTCGCCGACCGGCGTCCACTGCTTGTCCTTCGCGAAGCCGAACTGCTCGCACAGCTGGCCCGCGGTCATCTCGCGGCCCTTGCCGAGGTCGACGCGGTCGCGGACCTGCTGGACGGCCTCCAACACCCGCAGCGTCGACGGGAGTTCCGTGACGTCCTGCGAGAGGTAAGCAAGCCGCACGGTCTTGCCCACGACGATCTTCCCGGCGGCGGGCTGGACGTCGCCCTGGCTGCGGGCCGCCTCGTCGAGGGCGCGCAGCAGGGACGTCTTGCCCGCGCCGTTCACCCCGACCAGGCCGACGCGGTCGCCGGGGCCGAGCTGCCAGGTGAGGTGCTTGAGCAGCACCTTCGGTCCCGCGGTGACCGTCACGTCCTCCAGGTCGAAGACGGTCTTGCCGAGCCGGGCGTTGGCGAACTTCATCAGCTCGCTCTTGTCGCGCGGCTCCGGGACGTCCGCGATCAGCTCGTTGGCGGCCTCGATGCGGTAGCGCGGCTTGGAGGTGCGGGCGGGGGCGCCGCGGCGCAGCCAGGCCAGCTCCTTGCGCATGAGGTTCTGCCGCTTGGCCTCCTCGGTCGCGGCGATCCGTTCCCGCTCGGCGCGCGCGAACACGTAGTCGCTGTACCCGCCCTCGTACTCGAAGACGTCGCCCTTCTGCACGTCCCACATGCGCGTGCAGACCTGGTCGAGGAACCAGCGGTCGTGGGTGACGCAGACGAGCGCGGAGCGGCGGGCACGCAGGTGCTGGGCGAGCCAGGCGATGCCCTCGACGTCGAGGTGGTTGGTCGGCTCGTCGAGGACGATCAGGTCCTGCTCGGCGATGAGCAGCTTGGCGAGCGCGATGCGGCGCCGCTCGCCGCCGGAGAGCGGGCCGATCACGGTGTCCAGGCCCTGCGGGAAGCCGGGCAGGTCGAGGCCGCCGAAGAGGCCCGTCAGTACGTCGCGGATCTTGGCGCTGCCGGCCCACTCGTGGTCGGCCATGTCGCCGATGACCTCGTGCCGGACGGTGGCCTCGGGGTCCAGCGAGTCGTGCTGGGTGAGCACGCCCAGGTGCAGGCCGCCGCTGTGGGTGACGCGGCCGGTGTCCGCCTCCTCCAGCTTGGCGAGCATCCGGATCAGGGTGGTCTTGCCGTCGCCGTTGCGCCCCACGACGCCGATGCGGTCGCCCTCCTGCACGCCGAGGGAGACGCCGTCGAGCAGGGCACGGGTGCCGTACACCTTGCTGACTGCCTCGACATTGACCAGGTTGACTGCCATTTCGCTCCGCTCCGGGGGGGGTGGGCCAGTCTTCCAGCCTAGTCGGCTCGCGGGTGGCACTGGTCACCCGTTCCCACGCCACGGGGCTCCGGCCCGACCCCGCGCCTCAATCGCCGGCGGGGCTTGATTGTTCGGCTCACGTCCCCCGTGGTCGTCCGGGGCGGACGGTCGGGCACTGAGCGCTCCGAGAGCTCCTGGGCGTCGGCCGATGGCCGGGGTCCGTATCGCCCTACGCTCGAAGCTGACCAAATTAGCAGTCAGGGAGTACGACCATGGGGAGCGATGCCGGGGCGTCGAAGGGCGGGCGGGACGGCGCCTCGGCCGCGGACGCGACGGGCCGGGGGTGGCGGATGCCCGATGAGGCGCATCCGCACGAGCTGACGTACATGGCGTGGCCCACCCGACGGATCTGGGGCGCCGACACGGCCGGGGTGCGGGCCGACATCGCCGGGATCGCGCGGGCGGTCGCGGCGTTCGAGCCGGTGGCGCTGCTCGCGAACGAGCGGGACGTGGCGGCGGCCCGGAAGGCGTGCGGCTCGGGGGTGGAGGTGGTGCCGATCCCGGTGGACGACCTGTGGATGCGCGACACCGGCCCGAACTTCGTCGTACGGGACGACGGCGGGATCGCCGGGGTCGACCTCAACTTCAACGGCTGGGGCGGCAAGCAGGCCCACCGCCGCGACGGCGACGTCGCCCGCGAGATCCTCGCCGACGCGGACATCCGGCGGATCAGGGCGCCGATCACCGGCGAGGGCGGCTCCATCGAGGTCGACGGGCGGGGCACGCTCATGGCCACCGAGAGCTCGCTGGTCAATGCCAACCGCAACCCCGGCAGGTCGCGCGCCGACATCGAGCGGGCGCTCGAGGAACTGTTCGGCGTGACCACGGTGATCTGGGTGGACGGCGTCCGGGGCGAGGACATCACCGACCACCACATCGACGCGCTCGCCCGGTTCTCCGAGCCCGGGGTCGTGGTCGTGAGCACCCCGGACGACGAGGCCCCGCGGGACGTCTGGACCGACGCCCACGACCAGGCCCGCGGCGTCCTCGACAAGGCGGTGGACGCCCGGGGCCGGCGCCCGGAGATCGTGGAGCTGCCCGAGCCGGTCGACATCGGCCGCCGCGGCGCGGGCTTCCTGGCCAGTTACGTGAACTACTACGTGGTCAACGGCGGGGTGGTCATGCCCCGCTTCGGCGACCGGCGGGCGGACCGGGAGGCCGCGGCGATCGTGCGCGAGCTGTATCCGGGCCGGGAGGTCGTCCAGGTCTCCGTCGACACGCTCGGCGAGGGCGGGGGCGGCATCCACTGCTCGACGCAGCAGCTGCCGAAGTCCCGCTGACGCGGCATCCGCTCACACGAGGGTGGCGCCCGGGGCGGGCGACGGCGCCACCCGCACGGACCGGCAGGTCCCGGACGCGGCGAGGGCGTCGGCCACCCGGCGCGCCGCCGCCTCGTCGGCCGCGAGGAACGCCGTGGTCGGCCCGGAGCCGGAGACCAGCGCGGCGAGCGCGCCCGCCGACGTACCCGCCGCGAGGGTGTCCTTCAGGGACGGGAAGAGGGAGAGCGCGGCGGACTGGAGGTCGTTGGTGACGGTCGCCGCGAGTGCCGTCGCGTCGCCCGTGCGCAGGGCGGCCAGCAGCGCGGGCGCGGCGACGGGCTCGGGGGCGTCGGGGCTGAGGCGGTCGAACTCGCGGTAGACGGCCGGCGTGGAGAGGCCGCCGTCCGCGGCCGCGAACACCCACCAGAACTCCCCGCCCACGTCGAGGAGTTCGAGCTTCTCGCCGCGACCGGTGCCGAGCGCGGCGCCGCCGACGAGGCTGAACGGGACGTCGCTGCCCAGTTCGGCGCAGATGTCGAGGAGTTCCTCGCGGGAGGCGTGCGTGCCCCAGAGCGCATCGCAGGCGAGCAGCGCGCCCGCCGCGTCCGCGGAGCCGCCCGCCATTCCGCCGGCGACGGGGATGTCCTTGGCGATGTGGATACGGACGGTGGGCTCACCGAGACCGTGGCGTGCGGCCAGCGCGAACGCGGCGCGGGCCGCCAGGTTCGTACGGTCCAGGGGCACCTGGTCGGAGCCGGGGCCCGTGCAGGTGAGTTCGAAGGCGTCCGCCCGCTCCACGGTGACCTCGTCGTAGAGGGCCACGGCCAGGAAGACGTTCGCCAGGTCGTGGAAGCCGTCGGGGCGGGCGCCGCCTACCGCGAGCTGGACGTTGACCTTGGCGGGTACGCGTACGGTCACCGATGTCGACGTCGACGTCACTGCTGCTTGGCCTCCGCGATGCGGGCGAACTCGTGGACGGTGAGGGACTCGCCGCGGGCCTGCGGGGAGACGCCCGCCGCGACCAGCGCCTCCTCGGCGGCCTGCGCGGAGCCGGCCCACCCGGCGAGCGCCGCGCGCAGCGTCTTGCGGCGCTGGGCGAAGGCGGCGTCGACGACCGCGAAGACCTCCTGGCGGGAAGCGGTCGTGGGGATCGGCTCGGTGCGGCGCACGAGGGAGACGAGGCCGGAGTCGACGTTCGGGGCGGGCCAGAAGACGTTGCGGCCGATCCGTCCGGCGAGCTTGACCTCGGCGTACCAGTTGGCCTTCACGGACGGGACGCCGTAGACGCGGGAGCCGGGGCCCGCGGCAAGCCGGTCGGCGACCTCGGCCTGCACCATCACGAGGGTGCGCTGGATGGTCGGGAACTGCTCCAGCATGTGGAGCAGGACGGGGACCGCGACGTTGTACGGGAGGTTCGCGACGAGGGCGGTGGGGGCCGGGCCGGGGAGCTCGGTGACCTGCATCGCGTCGATGTTGACGAGGTCGAAGGCGTCCTTCTTGGCCGGGATGCGGGCCGCGACGGTCGCGGGCAGTGCCGAGGCGAGTACGTCGTCGATCTCCACGGCTGTGACGTGGCGGGCCGCGTCCAGCAGGGCGAGGGTGAGCGAGCCGAGGCCGGGTCCGACCTCTACGACGGCGTCCTCCTCGGTCACTTCCGCGGTGCGGACGATGCGGCGGACGGTGTTGGCGTCGATGACGAAGTTCTGGCCGCGTTGCTTGGTCGGCCGGACGTTCAGCGCCGCGGCGAGTTCGCGGATGTCTGCGGCGCCGAGGAGGGGACCCTGAGGTTCTGTGCTGCTCACCGTTCAAGGGTAGCCGTGCCCTGCCGGGGGCCTACCCGTGACGTGGTTGCGGTCGCGGGGCGCTGCCCCGGGCCCCGCTGCTCAATCGCCGCAGGGGCTTGATTATCCGCCCAGGCGGCTCCCGCAATGGGGCCACGGGGTCGCGCCCCGGGTGACGTACAGGCGCTTCGCGCGATACGTCTGCTCCGCCGCCGGCGCGTCCTGGGGGCGGCCCGAGCCGCCAAGGCTCTGCCACGTCTGGGTGTCGAACTGGTAGAGGCCCCCGTAGGTGCCGGTCGCGTCCGTGGCGTTCGGCCGCCCGCCCGATTCGCACGCCGCGAGCCCGGACCAGTTGAGGGAGTCCGCCCCGGACACAGACGTCGGCATCGGCTTCGTGCCGACCCTGACCTGCTGCGTCCGCGGCTCCCGCACGACCTCCTGCCGCACCCGGCGCGGCTTCATCCTGACCCCGTTGACGGTGCGCACCGAGTACGTGACCCGCTTCATGCCCGGCTCACCGGCCCGCGTGACGACCTCCGTGCCCTGGAACTGCGACGCGTCCTCGGTGCGCTCGGTCGCGTAGGGGATCGGCTCCTCGCGGACCTCCTTCTCCCCCGTCACCCGCATCACCGTGATGACCTGTCCGTCGCGCGGAAAGCTGCTCTGCGGCACCGACGTGGTGTCCTGCCCGTGCAGCGTGACCCCCGCGTCCTGGACGGCCTCCCCCACGGTCGCCGCGTTGGTGCGGATGGTGCGGCGGTTGCCGTCGGCCATGATCGTGACGCTGCGTTCGGTGCGTACGTCGAGGTCGAGCCCGTGCCGGGCGATGCGCTGCGAGCGCGAGGCCGAGACGTACGCGCCCTCCGCCCGCACCCCGAGCTGCCTGAGCGCCCCGTGCACGGTGTGCGCCGTCGTCCACACCTCGCGGCGCTGCCCGTCGAGGGTGAGCCGGACGGGCCGCCCGTAGCGGACCGCGACCTCGTCCCCGCTGGCCAGCTCGGCCCCTTCGCCGGGCGCCACGACATCGTGGTCGCCGACGTCCACGCCCTCGTCGGCGAGGAGTTCGGTGACGTCGTCGGCGAAGGTGTGCAGGGTGCGCTCCTTGCCGTCGACGCTGAGGTGGATCGCCTTGTCGTCGGCGACGAAGGCGGAGGTGCCGCCCGCGAGGAACGCCACGACCAGCGCCTGCGGCAGCAGCCTGCGCAGCGATTCGGGGCGCTGCGCCACCTTCTTGCGGCGTGCGGCGCGCCGGGCCTCGGCCCGTCCGCCGGGCGGCGCCGGGGCGACGACCTGGGTCTCCGCCTCGTACGTCCGGTACGGCTCGTACCGCTCATACCGCTCGTACGTCTCCTGCGGCGTAATGCTCACGACGACGCTCCAGGCACTCACAAGGTGTCCGGTCCCCGGGGAGGGGCGGATCGGGCGAGCAGAACCTAGCGGAGCGTTCGTCACTCTCCAAAGCACCACGATTACTCTGTGTGGCGTCTTTGCCCGAAGGTGAGCGGACGCGAGCGCCCGTGAGCGTTATCGATCAGTAATCGAAGGCGCGCGCGGTGTTGGCGGAGACCGACGTCGCGAGGGCTTCCTCCGTGACGCCCTTGACCGCGGCCATCGCGCGCAGCGTGACCGGAATGAGATACGGGGCATTAGGCCGACCGCGGTACGGAGCGGGCGTCAGGAACGGCGCGTCCGTCTCGACGAGGACCAGATCGAGCGGGGCGACCGCGAGCGCGTCGCGCAGCGGCTGCGCGTTCTTGAAGGTCACGTTGCCCGCGAACGACATGAAGTAGCCGTTCTCCGCGCAGATTTGGGCCATGTCCGCGTCGCCGGAGTAGCAGTGGAAGACGGTGCGCTCGGGCGCGCCCTCCTCCTTCAGGACGCGTAGCACATCGGCGTGGGCCTCACGGTCGTGGATGACGAGCGCCTTGCCGTGGCGCTTGGCGATCTCGATGTGGGCGCGGAAGGAACGCTCCTGCGCGGCCTTGCCCTCGGGGCCCGTACGGAAGTAGTCGAGGCCGGTCTCGCCGACGCCCTTGACGTGCGGGAGGGCGGCGAGCCGGTCGATCTCGGCGAGCGCCTCGTCCAGGCCCGCGTCGCCGAGCGGCTCGCGGGCGTCCTGCCGGGACCATCCCGCCCGTCGCCCACCACCACCCTTGTCCGAGCCCCCTTCGGGGCCGCCCCTCTCGATGGGGTCGCCGTGCACGATGCGCGGCGCCTCGTTGGGGTGCAGGGCGACGGTGGCGTGCACGCGCGCGTGCTCCTGCGCCACCGAGGCCGCCCAGCGCGAGCCCGCGAGGTCGCAGCCCACCTGGACGACCGTGGTCACGCCCACCGACGCCGCCTTGGCGAGGGCCTCCTCCACGCTGCCCTCCTGCATGTCCAGGTGGGTGTGGGAGTCGGCGACCTCGACCTCGAGGGGCGCCGGCAGCGGCGGCGGGGTGACGTCCTTGGTGCTGGGGCTCATACCCCCGATCCTACGAAGCCGGTGTCACTCGTCCCGCTTGTGGTGGCTGAAGGGGTGCAGCAGGTCCGACAGGTGCCAGTGGTGCCCCTCGCCGGAAGCGGAGCCCTCGCGCTCCGCCGCCTCCGGCTCCGGCACCTCCACGGGGCCCGCCTGCGCCGTGCGGTGCTGCTGAAGCGCGTCGTGCGCCGAGGAGACCCGCCCCGCGCGCATGATGCGCACGACGTGGCCCCCGCAGTTCATACATGTGGGCCGGGTCAGCGGCGACGGCACCCGCTCGCCCTTGACCACGTACATCACGAACTCCGCACCCTCCCCGTCGACGTGGTGCTCGATCTCGTAGGACTGCTCCCAGCCGTGCCCGCACCGCATGCAGGCGAACGAATACGACTCGTGGGCGATGGATGTCGCCGCGCTGCGATTCGGGACCGGGGGCGTCTGTGCACCAATGGCTGTCTTGGAGACTGCGAACTCGCTCATGCCAGCTCCTCTTGCCCGCTGGACAAACGCTGCTCTTCAGCAGCGTGGGGACGGGTGCGTCCCCTTCAACCAGTGGACGCCTCCGCTGAGCCGAGCGCAAAAGGCCTGTCGACTATTGGATCCGATTTGGTCTTTCCCTGCCGAAACGGGCCGGGCGCGCGGTCTTCGCTTTGCTTTTCAGGTTAGTCCTTTACGCCCCTATGGGGCGGTCCGCGCCGCATTCTTTGCCGCCACCACGGCATCGAACACCTCGCGCTTGGGCAGCCCGGCGTCGGCGGCCACCGCGGCGATCGCCTCCTTGCGCCGCTCCCCCGCCTCCTCCCGCACCCGCACCCTGCGCACCAGCTCATCGGGGGTGAGGTCGTCGGCGGACTTCTCCGGCGCGCCCTCGACGACGACCGTGATCTCGCCCCGGACGCCCTCGGCGGCCCACTCGGCGAGCGCCTTCAGGGGGCCGCGCTTGACCTCCTCGTACGTCTTGGTGAGCTCGCGGCACACGGCGGCGCGGCGGTCCTCGCCGAAGGCCTCGGCCATCGCGGCGAGGGTGTCGTCGAGGCGGTGCGGGGCCTCGAAGTAGACGAGGGTGCGGCGCTCCTCCGCGACCTCCTTGAGGCGGGACAGCCGCTCGCCCGCCTTGCGCGGCAGGAAGCCCTCGAAGCAGAAACGGTCGACCGGGAGCCCGGACAGCGCGAGGGCGGTCAGCACGGCGGACGGGCCCGGCACGGCCGTGACCCGGATGTCCCGCTCGACGGCCGCCGCGACCAGCCGATAGCCGGGGTCGGACACGGACGGCATCCCCGCGTCCGTCACGAGCAGCACCCGCGCCCCGCCGGCGAGCGCCTCGACGAGCTCCGGCGTGCGCGCCGACTCGTTGCCCTCGAAGTACGACACGACACGCCCGCCGACCTGCACCCCGAGCGCCTGCGTGAGCCGCTTCATGCGCCGGGTGTCCTCGGCGGCGACGACATCGGCGGTGGCCAGCTCCTGGGCAAGGCGCGGCGGCGCGTCCGACACGTCACCGATCGGGGTGCCTGCGAGGACGAGCGTTCCGGGGGATTCTGCGGTTCCTGTCACGTTTCCAGTCTCGCAGGAGCGGGCCGCAGGACTCGCACAGTCGTGTTCCCTACGATGGCGCGCGTGACCAGTACCGCGTCGTCGTCCGGGGCGACTCCGACCAGCGCACCGACCGAGCAGGCCGCCAGCACGGAGCCGCAGCAGTCGTCGTGGCTGCGCGGGCTGCGCGGGTACGGATACCGGGCGCAGGCCAGAAGCGGTGCCGTGGGCACGCACCTGGTGCCGCCGTTCCCGCCGCTCGGGGGCCGCCTGTGGGCGTCCTTCGGGCTGAGCCGCTTCTCCGCCGCGCAGGCGGAGCGGATCGTCGGCTGGGTGGGCCCGCTGCTCGTCACGCTCGTCGCGGGCCTCGCCAGGTTCTGGAATCTCGGCAGCCCGAAGGCCGTGATATTCGACGAGACGTACTACGCGAAGGACGCGTGGGCCCTCGTCCACCGCGGCTTCGAGGTGAACTGGCCCAAGGACGCCAACGACAAGATCCTGGCCACGGGCGGAGACGTACCGATCCCGCACGACGCCTCGTACGTCGTGCATCCGCCGGTGGGCAAGTACGTCATCGGCATCGGCGAGTGGATGTTCGGGTTCGACCCGTTCGGCTGGCGGTTCATGACGGCGGTCCTCGGCACGCTGTGCGTGCTGATGGTCTGCCGGATCGGCCGCCGCATCTTCCGCTCCACGTTCCTCGGCTGCCTGGCGGGCGCGCTGCTCGCGGTGGACGGCCTCGCGTTCGTGATGAGCCGGACCGCGCTGCTCGACTCGATCCTCGTCTTCTTCGTGGTGGCGGCGTTCTGCTGTCTGGTGCTCGACCGGGAGCGCACGCGCGGGCAGTTGGCCGCCGCACTGCCCGTCGACGAGCACGGTCTTCCGCACCCCGACGCCGAGGTCGCCGAGTCGCTGTGCCTGGGGTGGCGCCCCTGGCGGCTGCTGGCCGGCCTGTGCCTCGGCCTCGGCGCCGCCACGAAGTGGAACGGCTTCATCTTCCTGGCCGCGTTCGCGCTCATGTCGGTGCTGTGGGACGTGGGTTCGCGGCGGGTCGCGGGCGCCGAGCGCCCCTACCGCGCGGTGCTGCGGCGGGACGTCTTCCCGGCGTTCGTCGCGACCGTCCCGGTGGCCATCGCCACGTACGTACTGTCCTGGCTCGGCTGGATCCTCTCCCCCTCCGACGGCAGCGGCGGCTACTTCCGGGACTGGGCGGCGACGGACGGCAAGGGCGGCGGCTTCACCTGGCTGCCGGACTGGGTGCGCAGCCTGTGGCACTACGAGCACGAGGTGTGGAACTTCAACACCACGCTCAGCTCGCCGCACACCTACCAGTCCAACCCGTGGAGCTGGCTCGTCGACGGCCGCCCGGTCTCGTACTTCTACGAGTCGCCGAAGCCCGGCGCGCAGGGCTGCCCCGCCGACGCCACCGAGAAGTGCGCCCGCGAGGTCCTCGCCCTCGGCACGCCGCTGCTGTGGTGGGCGGCCTGCTTCGCGCTCCTGTACGTGCTGTGGCGCTGGTTCTTCCGCCGTGACTGGCGGGCGGGCGCGATCCTGTGCGGCATCGCGGCCGGCTACCTCCCCTGGTTCAACTACCAGGAACGGACGATCTTCTACTTCTACGCGGTCGTCTTCGCCCCGTTCCTCTGCCTGGCCCTGGCGATGATGCTCGGCGCGATCATCGGCAAACCGGGCTCCCAGGAGCGGCGCCGGGTGATCGGCGCGGCGGGCGCGGGCGCGCTGGTGCTGCTGATCGCGTGGAACTTCATCTATTTCTGGCCGATCTATACGGGCGACGCGATCCCGGTCGACTCGTGGCGTTCACGGATGTGGTTGGACACCTGGGTCTGAGTCGGTTTCGGTCAGCTTTGTGATCTCAATCCGGACACCTTCGGACATCATCTGCGGAACTCGCGGCACTTGGGGCACCCGGCGTGCTTACAGTCCCTCCCGTAAACCTGGGGAGGGGAGCGCGTCATGCGCAAGGGGGTCAAGGTCGCGATCGTCGGCGGGGTGTTCACCGTCATGGTCGGCGGCGCGGGGTATGCGGGGTACAACCTCGTCACGGCGGTCACGGGCGGGAACACCGTGGCGTCGCAGGGGTCCGAGTACAAGTCGGGGCCGCCGAGCGGCGACGAGGTGAAGGAGACGTCGGAGCAGTTCCTCGCGGCGTGGGCGAAGAACGACTCGGCGGCCGCGGCCCGCCTGACGGACTACGCCGACAACGCGATGCGCGTGCTTGAGGACTGGCACGACAAGGCGCACGTCACCCACACCGAGCTGACGCCGACGAAGGCGGACGGCGCGAAGGTCGCCTTCCGCGTCAAGGCCACCGTCACGTACGGCAAGAAGACGAAGACGATGTCGTACGACTCCTCGCTCACTGTCGTGCGCGGGCAGACCACCGGGCGGGCGCTCGTCGACTGGTCGCCGGCCATCGTGCACCCGGCGATGAAGAAGGGCGACACGATCGTCACCGGTGAGGCGACGGTGCCGGCGATCGAGGCCGTGGACCGCAACGGCACCGTGCTGACCAAGGACACGTACCCGTCGCTCGGCCCGGTCCTCGACCAGCTGCGCGCCAAGTACGGGGATTCCGCCGGGGGTTCGTCCGGCATCGAGACCTACGTGGAGCGGACCGACGCGGCCGGGGAGACGACCACGGCGAAGACGCTCCTCACGCTCGCCAAGGGCAAGCCCGGCAAGCTGCGCACGACGATCAGCGCGAACGCGCAGGCGGCCGCCGAGCAGGCGGTGAAGAAGTACCCGGAGTCGTCGGTGGTGGCGGTCAAGGCGTCCACCGGTGAGGTGCTCGCGGTCGCCAACCAGGCGAAGGGCGAGTTCAACGCCGCGTTCCAGGGCGGCACCGCGCCCGGCTCGGTGATGAAGATCGTCACCGCGGCGGCGCTGATCGACAATGGAGTCACCTCGGCGAACGGCCCGGCGCCCTGCCCGGACTCGGCCGTCGCGCTCAGCCAGACCTTCCGCAACCTCAAGGGCATGCGGCCCAACGAGAACGCGACGCTGGCCGACAGCTTCGCGCGGTCCTGCAACACCGCCTTCATCAAGCTCTCCGACGACCTGGGCGCCGCGAAGTTCGCCGCGGAGGCGGAGGAGCGGTTCGGGCTCGGCAAGGACTGGAAGACGGGGATCGTCTCGCGTGACGGTTCGGTGGAGATGCCTGGCGACTCGGACGACGCCGCCGCGATGATCGGCCAGGGCCGGGTCAAGCTGAACCCGTTGAACATGGCGTCGGTGACGGCGACGGCCATCACCGGCGCGTTCCACCAGCCCGTCCTCGTCTCCCGGAAGGTCGACGACAATCCCCTCGCCACGGCGAAGGGCCTCAGGTCCGGCACCTCCGACCAACTGCGGCAGATGATGCGGCTGACCGCGACCAGCGGCACCGCCGCCACGGCCATGGCGGGCGTGCCCGGCGACAAGGGCGCGAAGACGGGCTCCGCCGAGGTCGACGGCCAGGGCAACGCCAACTCCTGGTTCACGGGCTACAGCGGCGACGTGGCGGCCGCCGCGACGGTGCCGCGCGGCGGGCACGGCGGGGACGCGGCGGGCCCGGTCGTCGCGGCGGTGCTGCGGGCGGGGTCGTAGGGCCCGCCCCGGCCGACAGGCCCTGTCTGCGGGCGCCGCGACTACGGGCGGGAGCGTAGTTCCCCTACGACTCCCCGCGCCTGGTGGTGAATCCACGCATCGCCAGGCGTTACCACGTCGTTCTGTCCTACGGAAAGTGCGTTCAGGGCCACCCCGTACCCTGGGCCACCCGTAGATCTCCGGAGGACTCAGGTGGGCAGCAGAGGCAAGCGTCGCGACGAGCCGCGCCGCAACACGAACGCCCTGGTGATCGGTGGCGTCGCCGCCGTCGCCGTCATCGGGGCAGGTGTCGGCGCGTACGCGCTGATCGGGAGCGGTGAGCAGGCGGGCAGCACCTCGGCCGCCGCCGCGGACGGCAAGCCCGACATCCCGAAGGGCCCGCCGACCGCCAAGGAGGTACGGGCCGTCGCCGACGGTTTCCTCACCGCCTGGCAGCAGGGCGACACCGCGAAGGCCGCCGCGTACACGAACGACGCGGCGACCGCGAAGAAGGCGCTCGCGGGTCTCGCCAAGGACGCCCACCTCACCGGCCTGAAGCTCGCTCCCGGCACCCACCAGGGCGCCGAGGTTCCGTTCCACGTCACGTCCACGGTCGAGTACAAGAAGCTGAGCAAGCCCCTCGCGTACGACTCCTCGCTGACCGTCGAGCGCCGCAAGAGCGACGGCAAGGTC
Source organism: Streptomyces sp. NPDC051684 (assembly GCF_044453445.1). Taxonomy (NCBI): domain Bacteria; kingdom Bacillati; phylum Actinomycetota; class Actinomycetes; order Kitasatosporales; family Streptomycetaceae; genus Streptomyces; species Streptomyces sp. NPDC051684. Next base: position 34,647 of record NZ_JBITCS010000034.1, read on the forward strand.
CTCGTCGACTGGAAGCCCTCCGTCGTGCACCCGGACCTCAAGGAGGGCGACCACCTGGAGACCGGCGAGGCCGGCGATCCGCCGGTCAAGGCGGTGGACCGGGCCGGGAACGAACTGGACGCGAAGAAGTACCCGTCGATCGGCGCCATCGTCGACGGACTGCGCGAGAAGTACGGGAAGAAGGCTGGCGGCACCGCGGGCGTCGAACTGCGCGTCGTGCGGGCGCAGCCCGAGAAGAAGTCCGAGGACAAGAACGCGCTGCCCGACAAGACGCTGCTCACGCTCTCCAAGGGCACGCCGGGCACCGTGAGGACGACGCTCGACCCGACGCTCCAGGCCGCCGCCGAGGACCAGGTGAAGTCCCGCAAGAGGGCCTCGGTCGTGCTGGTGAAGCCGTCGACCGGCGAGATCCTCGCGGTGGCGAACTCCAACCCCGGGTTCAACACCGCGTTCCAGGGCTCGCTCGCGCCCGGCTCCACGATGAAGGTCATCACGGCGTCGATGCTTCTGGACAAGAACCTCACGGACGTCGACAAGAAGCACCCGTGCCCGAAGTACTTCACGTACGGGCACTGGAAGTTCCACAACGACGACAAGTTCCAGATCAAGGACGGCACGTTCAAGGCGAGCTTCGCCGCGTCCTGCAACACGGCCTTCATCAGCCAGGCCCCGAAGCTCGACAACGACTCGCTGACCAAGCAGGCCCAGCAGGTCTTCGGCCTCGGCATGAACAACTGGTCGATCGGGGTGCCGAGCTTCGACGGCGCGGTGCCGGTGATGTCGGACGCACAGATGGCGGCCTCGCTGATCGGGCAGGGCGGCGTGCGGATGAACCCGCTGAACATGGCCTCGGTGTCGGCGACCGTGAAGGCGGGCGCCTTCCACCAGCCGTACCTGGTCTCGCCCGACTTCGACGACCGGACGCTGGCGAAGGCCGAGAAGCCCATCTCCGCCTCGACGGCCTCCAAGCTGCGGGAGTTGATGCACTACACGGCGATCGCCGGGACCGCGGTGAAGCCGATGTCCGGGCTCGGTTCGGACATGGGCGCGAAGACCGGTTCGGCGGAGGTCGACGGGCAGAAGGATCCCAACGGCTGGTTCACGGCCTGGCGCGGGGACCTCGCGGCGGCGGCCGTGGTACAGCAGGGCGGGCACGGCGGCGACTCGGCGGGTCCCGTGGTCCGCAAGATGCTGCTGGCGGGCGGCTGACCGCACCGCGATACAGGGTCGCGTGCCCCGTACACGTAGGGCTAGCGTGCGGCGCATGACGACAGCGGAAAGCAGCAACAGCGGCACGGCAGCACACCCCCGGTTCGCCGAGGCCGTCACGGCGATGGGCCTGGCCGACCTCCTTCCGCGGGCGCGGCGCTTCCCCGAGGCGACCCGCACCGCGCAGGAGGCGGCCGACGCGATCGGCTGCGAACTGAGCCAGATCTGCAAGTCGTTGATCTTCGCGGCGGACGGGGTGCCGGTGCTGGTCCTGATGGACGGCGCCTCGCGCGTGGACCTCGATCTCGTCCGCGAGGAGCTGGGCGCGGAGAAGGTGACGCGCGCGAAGGCGGACGTCGTACGGGAGTTCACCGGCTACGCGATCGGCGGCGTCCCGCCCTTCGGCCACGCGAACAAGACCCGGGTACTCGCCGACCGCTCCCTCCTCGCGCACGACACGGTGTGGGCGGCGGCCGGCAGCCCCTACGCCGTCTTCCCCATGGGGCCCAAGGAGTTGATCTCGCACGCGGGCGCCGCGCTCGTGGACGTGCGGGCATGACGCCGGTCGTCGCCGCGGCGGTGCTGCTCGCGGCGGTGACCCACGCCTCGTGGAACGCCCTGGCCCACCACATCACGGACAAACTGGTCGGCTTCACGCTCATATCGGGCGGCGGCACGCTGATCGGCCTGGTGCTGGCGGTGTTCGCACCGATACCGGCGGCGGGTGCGTGGCCGTACCTGATCGCTTCGGCGCTGCTGCACATCGCCTACTACGCGCTGCTGATGACGTCGTTCAAGCTGGGCGACTTCGGTCAGGCCTACCCGATCGCGCGCGGCACGGCGCCGCTCGTGGTGACGGTGCTCGCGGCCCTCTTCGCGGGCGAGGTGCCGGGCGGCTGGCAGGCGGCGGGCGTGGCGGTGTCCAGCGCGGGCCTGACGGGCCTGGCGCTGTGGGGTCTACGGGGATCGGGGCGGCGGCCGGACTGGCGGGCGCTCGGCGCGGCCCTGGCCACCGGCGTGGCGATCGCGTCGTACACGGTGGTGGACGGTCTGGGCGTACGGGCCTCGGGGTCCTCGCTCGGGTACATCGCGTGGCTGATGATCCTTGAGGGCATCGCGGTCCCGGTGTACGCGGCGTACCGCTGGCGCGGTCAACTGGTGGAGCGGTTGCGGCCGTTCGCGTGGCGCGGGCTGTTGGGCGCGGCGCTCTCCGTCGCCGCGTACGGTCTGGTGCTGTGGGCCCAGACACGGGCGGACCTGGCGCCGATCTCCGCGCTCCGGGAGTCGTCGATCATCGTGGGGGCGGCGATCGGTGCGGTCTTCTTCAAGGAGCGGTTCGGGGCGCCGAGGCTTGTGGCGGCGGGTGTGGTGGTGGCGGGGATCGGGCTGATGCTGCACGCCGGTTGACGCCGCCCGTGTGCTGAGGGCTCCGCCCCCAGACCCCCGCTGCTCAATCGCCGCAGGGGCTTGATCGGCGCAGGACCATGAACCCGCTGCTGACCGAGGTCGTCCCACCGTCCACCGGCAACGTCACCCCTGTCACCCACCCCGCATCGCGAGACGCGAGGAACGCCACCGCCGCCGCGATGTCGGCCGGCTCCCCGACCCGGCCCAGCGGATACAACTTCCGCATCGTGTCGAGCCGTTCGTCCTGCCCCTCCCACGCCGTGGTGCGCACGGTGCCGGGCGCGACCAGGTTCACGCGCACGCCGCGCGGCCCCGCGTGACCGGCCAACGTACGGGTCAGGGAAGCAAGTCCCGCCTTCGCGGCGCTGTACGCGTGGTTGCCGAAGTCCTGGATCCCGTTGACGGAGCCGATGTTGACGACGGCGCCGCGGCCGGACTCGACGAGGTGCGGCATCGCGGCACGCGCGCACCGGTAGGCGCCCGTGAGCGTGATGTCGAGGTCGCGGGCCCACAGCTCGTCGTCCTCGTCCTCGAAGAGCGGCGCGTCGGGGTGGCAGGCGTAGGCGTTGTTGACGAGGACGTCGAGCCGTCCGAAGGTCTCGACGGCGTACGCGACGGTGGCCTCGACGGAGACCCTGTCCCCCACGTCGCAGGCGAACTCCCGTGCCGCACCGCCCTGTTCACGGATCGAGGCGGCGACCTTCCCGGCCGCCGCCTCGTCGATGTCGCTGACGAGGACGCTCGCGCCCTCCTCGGCCAGCCGGTGCGCGGTGGCGGCGCCGATGCCGCGTCCGGCGGCGGTGATCAGAGCCACGTGATCCTCGAAGCGCTTCATACGCGGACGCTAACCCGCGTTCAGCGCCTCTCGCAGGGACTTCACCAGCGCCTGTGCGCGCGGGTCCGCCGTGACGCCCTTTTGCATGCCGTTCGTGACGTACCCGAACGCGATCCCCGACTCCGGGTCGGCGAAGCCGAGGGCGCCGCCGCGGCCCGGGTGGCCGAAGGAGGCCGGGGAGAGGAGCGGGGAGGCGATGCCGTGCAGCATGTGGCCGAGGCCGAAGCGGGACGGGGAGACGAGGACGCGGTCCGGGCCCGACGAGGCTTCGGTGCGGGCCAGTTGGGCCGTCTCGGGAGTGAAAAGACGCACCCCGCCCGCCACTTCGCCGATCAGTGACGCGTAGAAGCGTGCCAGGCCCTCCGCCGTGCCGATGCCATTCGAGCCGGGGAGCTGCGAGGCCCGGTACGCGGGGTCGTTCTCGTCCGCCTGCGGGGCGATCGTGCCGAAGGCGCGGCTGGTGAGCGAGTCCGGATTCGCGTACGCCTCGGCGATGGCGCGCTTGGGGCGGGAGCGCAGGCCATTGGCGGCGGCCGGGGGTTCGACGGGGCCGACCCTGCCGACCCGGTGGGCCTGCGCGGCCGGGAGGCCGATCCACACGTCGGCGCCGGTCGGGGCCGCGAGCTGCTCGGCGACGTACTCACCGATGGTGCGGCCCGTGACCCGGCGGACCAGCTCGGCCGTGAGCCAGCTGTATGTCTGGGCGTGGTAGCCGTGGTCGGTGCCGGGCGCCCAGAAGGGTTCCTGCGCGGCGACGGCCGCCGCGGCGAGGTCCTGGTCCGCCGCCTCGGCGGGGGTGAGCGGGCGGTCGAGGGCCGGGACTCCGGCGCGGTGGGCGAGGACGTGCCGGACCAGCGCGTCCTCCTTGCCGTGCGCCTTGAACTCGGGCCAGTAGGAGCCGACGGGCGCGTCGAGGTCGAGCTCGCCGCGCTGGTGGAGCAGGAGGAGCGCGGCGGCGGCGATCCCCTTGGTGCCGGAACGCAGCAGCTGGGCCGTCCCGGGCTGCCAGTCCCCGCCCCCGTCGACGTCCCGCGTGCCCGCGTACAGGTCGACGATCCGCTGCCCGTCGCGGTAGACGACGAGCGCGGCGCCGCGCTCACCGCGGGCCGTGAAGTTCTCGTCGAAGGCGCTGCGTATGCCTTCGAATCCGGGGGCGACCGTGCCGTTCACTGCTGTGTCCACGGAATGCTGCAACAGGCGGCGTCGCCCCCGCATTCCGGATGATCGATCAAACCGTCTTCCCGGCCACCGACCGCGGGTCGAAGCCGAAAGGCAGCTCCAGGCGGTGTGCCGCCATCAGGTCCTCGTCCATCAGCAGGTCCGCGGTCGCCCCGTCCGCCGCGATCGCGCCGCCGCTGAGGATCACGGCGCGGGGGCACAGCTCCATCGCGTACGGCAGGTCGTGCGTGACCATGAGGACCGTCACGTCCAGCGAGCGCAGGATGTCGGCGAGTTCGCGGCGCGAGGCCGGGTCGAGGTTGGAGGACGGCTCGTCCAGGACGAGGACCTCCGGCTCCATGGCGAGGACGGTCGCGACCGCCACGCGGCGGCGCTGGCCGAAGGAGAGGTGGTGCGGGGGCCGGTCGGCGAACTCCTCCATGCCGACGAGCGCGAGAGCCTTGCGGACCCGGGCCTCCAGCTCGGCGCCCTTCATGCCGGCCGCCGCGGGGCCGAACGCGACGTCCTCGCGGACCGTCGGCATGAACAGCTGGTCGTCCGGGTCCTGGAAGACGATGCCGACCTTGCGGCGGATCTCCGCCATGTTGCGCTTGTCGACGGGCAGGCCGGCGACCGCCACGGTGCCCGCGCCGCCGGTCAGGATGCCGTTGAGGTGCAGGACGAGGGTGGTCTTGCCCGCGCCGTTCGGCCCAAGCAGCGCGACCCGCTCGCCCTTGCCGATCGTGAGGTCCACTCCGAAGAGGGCCTGGTGTCCGTCGGGGTAGGCGAAGGCGAGCCCGGAGACTTCCAGGGAAGCGGGCGCAGAAGAAGCAGTCACAGCATCCATCCCATCAGGCACACCACGAGCGCCGCACCCGGCAGGGTCAGCGCGTGCGACCACTGGGCCCGGGTCGCCGCCAGATCGTCGATCACCGGCATCGACCCCGCGTAGCCACGGCTGACCATGGCGAGGTGCACCCGCTCCCCGCGCTCGTAGGAGCGGATGAACAGGGCGCCCGCCGACTTGGCGAGCACACCCCAGTGCCGTACGCCCTTGGCCTCGAAGCCGCGCGACTCCCGGGCGATCTTCATGCGGCGCATCTCGTCGGTGATGACGTCGCCGTAGCGGATCATGAACGAGGCGATCTGGACGAGCAGCGGGGGCAGCTTGAGGCGTTGCAGGCCGAGGATCAGTTCGCGCAGTTCGGTGGTCGAGGCGAGCAGGACGGCGGCGGCGACGCCGAGGGTGCCCTTGGCGAGCACGTTCCACGCGCCCCACAGCCCGCTCTCGCTCAGCGACATCCCGAGCACCTGCACCCGCTCGCCCTCCGCCACGAACGGCATGAGGACGGCGAAGGCGACGAACGGGACCTCGATGAGCAGGCGCTTCAGCAGGAAGCCCGCCGGGGCCCGCGCCGTGTACGCCACGGCCGCGAGCAGCACCGCGTACAGGCCGAAGGCCCAGATCGCCTCGCGCGGGGTGGAGACGACGACCAGCACGAAGCAGAAGACCGCGGCCAGCTTGGTGTGCGGCGGTAGCGCGTGCACGGGTGTGGTCCCGGCCCGGTAGAGCTGGTGGGCGTGGCCCGCGCCCATGTCAGGACACCTGCTCCTGCGTCGCCGGCACCTCGGTCGAGGCAGCGTCGCTCGTACGCCTCCTGCGCAGCGCCCAGAAGATGCCGGTGCCCGCGACGACGGTGACGCCGACGCCGATGATCCCGGCGAGGCCGCCGGAGAGGCGGGCGTCGGTGATGTCCTTCACGCCGTAGTCGGCGAGCGGCGAGTCGGCGGAGGCGTGCTCCTCGGTCTTCTTGTCGATGCCCTTGTCGTGGGCGACCTTCTCCAGGCCGTCGGGGTTGGCCGAGGCGTAGAAGGAGACGAAGCCGGCGAGGACCACGGAGGCGGCGAGGCCGATGATCCAGACCTTGCGGCTGGAGCGGGCCGCGACGGGGGCGGCCTCGGGTGCGGGGGCGTCGACCAGCTCCCCGTTGACCTTCAGCTTCAGCGGCTGGTGCAGGCCCCGGGCCCCGTACACGAGGTCGGGGCGCACGGCGACGACGGCGCCAACGGTGAGCGCGGTGATCACGGCCTCGCCGATGCCGATGAGGACGTGCACGCCGATCATCGCGGTGGCGACCTTGCCGATGGAGACGTCGGTCGTCCCTCCGATGGCGTAGATCAGGGTGAAGACGACGGCGGCGGCCGGGACGGAGAGCAGCGCCGCGACGAAGGACGCCACGGTGATCGAGCGGCGGGTGCGCGGCAGCAGCTTCACCAGGCCGCGGAAGACCAGGTAGGCGACGACCGTCGTGGTGATCGCCATGTCGGTGATGTTCACGCCGAGCGCGGTGAGGCCGCCGTCGGCGAACAGCACGCCCTGCATGAGCAGCACCACGGACACGCAGAGGACCCCGGTATAGGGGCCCACGAGTATCGCCGCCAGGGCGCCGCCCAGGAGGTGGCCGCTGGTACCCGCCGCGACGGGGAAGTTGAGCATCTGCACGGCGAAGATGAACGCCGCGACGAGCCCGGCGAGCGGCGCGGCCCGCTCGGAGCCCAGCTCACGGCGGGCGCCGCGCAGGCTGGCGGCGACGGCGCCCGCGGCGACGACGCCCGTGGCGGCCGACACGGGGGCGTTGATGAATCCGTCAGGGACATGCATGGCAGGGAACTCCGCTCGGGGGCCGGGATCGGCGTTCGGTCGACGTCCGGTTCGGCGCCTGGCTCGGCGTCCGGTGAACCGTTCGATGATAGTGCTTTGTTGCGAACACCTTGCAAGAGCGTCTCAGCTCCAAGTGACCCCCGACCTTCCCTGGTCTGCACACCTCCTTATATGCGACATTTAGGGACATGACGGTTGTCGAGCAGTACGTAGAGCAGTACGCCCGGGCCCGAGTCGTCACCGACTCCCCCGAGGCGCACCGGGCGGTCCCCGTCGTACTGCGCCACGAAGGCGGCACGGTCCGTGTCGCCTTGCCCGGCTCCGGCGAGTGGGGGTCCTTCTCCCGCGATCTCCTCGAACGCGGGCTGCGCACCCCGGTCACCGGCGGCCCCGTGCGGATCTGGCCGTGCGGGCGCGTGCAGACGGTCATCGAGTTCCATGCCCCGCACAAGCCGAGCGGGGTGACGGTTGTGCAGTTCGACACGAAAGCGCTGATCCGCTTCCTGCGCCGCACCCACACGCCCGTCACCCCGGCCAGGGCCCCTCAGGACGTCACGCGCTGACGAGCTCCCGGTCCTCCTCGGGACGCTGGTCGTCGGCGGTCCGCAGCCCCTCGCCCTCGACATCCACGTTCGGCAGCACCCGCGCCAGCCACTTCGGCAGCCACCAGGCCCTCTTGCCGAGCAGCGCGAGCACGGCGGGCACCAGCGTCATGCGGACGACGAACGCGTCGAAGAAGACGGCGATGGCGAGGCCGAAGCCGATCATCTTGACCATCTGCTCGGAGCTTCCGATGAAGCCAGCGAACACCGCGATCATGATGACCGCCGCGGCCGAGACCACCCGCGCCCCGTGCCGGAACCCGGTGACAACGGCCTGCGCGGGCCGCTCCCCGTGCACGTACGCCTCCCGCATGCGGGTCACGAGGAACACCTCGTAGTCCATCGCAAGGCCGAAGACGACGCCCACCATGAAGATCGGCATCATCGACATGACCGGACCGGTCTGCTCGACGCCGAACAGCGAACCGAGCCAGCCCCACTGGAAGACCGCGACGACGGCGCCGAGCGCGGCGAGCACCGACAGCAGGAAGCCGAGCGCCGCCTTCAGCGGCACGAGGACGGACCGGAAGACCACCATCAGAAGCAGGAACGCGAGGCCGACGACGAGCGCCAGGTACGGGATCAGCGCGTCGTTGAGCTTCTGCGAGACGTCGATGTTCATGGCCGTCGAGCCGGTGACGCTCAGTTCGGCGCCGGTGTCCGCCTTGATGTCGGCGCCCGCGTCCCGGATGTCGTGCACGACGCTCTCGGTGTCGACCGACGACGGCTTGTACTTCGAGACGACGCTGATGACGGCGGTGTCGCCCGCCTTGTTGAACGTCGCCGGGGTGACGGCCGCGACGCCGTCCGTGCCCTTGATCTCGCGGACGACCTCGGAGACGGCGACCTTCGGGTCGGCCGCGCCCTTGGCGTCGACGACCGTCATGAGCGGTCCGTTGAAGCCGGGGCCGAAGCCCTCGGAGAGCAGGTCGTACGCCTTGCGCTGGGTGGTGCTGGTGGGCTGCGAGCCGTCGTCGGGCAGGCCGAGCTCCAGCGAGGCGACCGGGACGGCCGCGGCGCCGAGGCCGAGGATGCCCACGATCAGGACGGCGACCGGGCGGCGCAGCACGAAGCGGGCCCAGCGGGTGCCCATGTTGACCTTGGGCTCCTTGTTCTCGCCCAGGTCCTTGCGCGCCTTGCGGCCGTGCACCCGCTTGCCCACGTAGCCGAGCAGCGCCGGGATCAGGGTGAGCGCGATGAGCACCGCGATGGCGACGGTGCCCGCGGCCGCGACGCCCATCTTGGTCAGCATCGGGATGTTCACGACGGCGAGGCCGACGAGGGCGATGACCACGGTCAGACCGGCGAAGACGACGGCCGATCCGGCGGTCCCGACGGCCCGCCCCGCGGCCTCCTCGCGCTCCCGGCCCTCGGCCAGCTCGGCCCGGTAGCGGGACACGATGAACAGCGCGTAGTCGATGCCGACCGCGAGGCCGATCATCATCGCGAGCGTGGAGGTGGTGCTGCCCAGGTCGAGCACGTTGGCGAGCGCGGTGATGGTGGAGACGCCGATGCCGACACCGATCAGCGCGGTCAGCAGCGGAAGCCCGGCCGCGATCAGCGAGCCGAAGGTGATCACCAGGACGACGGCCGCGATGGCGATGCCGATGATCTCGGTGGCGCCGGTCTCCGGCATCGCCTGGAGCGCGTCACCGCCGACCTCGACGGTCAGACCGGTCTGCTTCGCCTCGTCGATGACGTCCTGGAGCCCGTCGCGGTCGGCGTCGGCCAGCTCCATCGAGGAGACCTTGTACGTCGCCGACGCGTAGGCGATCGTGCCGTCCTTGCTCAGCGTCTTGGCGACGAACGGGTCCGCGACGGACGCGACCTGCTTCGAGCTGGACTTGATGGCGGCGACGGTGTCCTGGATGTCGGCCTTGTTGCCGGCGTCCGTGAGCTTCTCGCCCTTCGGCGCCTCGAAGACGACGCGGGCGGTGGCCCCGTCGGCGGCGGAGCCGGGGAAGCGCTGGTCGAGCAGGTCGAAGGCCTTCTGGGCCTCGGTCCCCGGTATGGAGAAGGAGCTGGAGGCGGCGGTCGGCGCGGAGGCGGCGCCCACGCCCGCGAGCGTGAGCAGGGCCACCCAGATCAGCGCGACGAAGTGCCGTCGGCGGAACGCGAGTTTGCCGAGTTTGTAGAGGAATGTGGCCACGGAGGCGTACTCCCGGTCAGGTCGAAGGGTTCAGCGGGGCATGGGTCATCGGCCCGACGACATGAGCGGTTGTGCGTCAGGTGAAACAGCGGGGTACAGCGGGGAAGGGCGTGTCAGGCGCTGAGGGCGGGGAGGACCACAGCGTCGATGTACGAGACGAGGTATTCCTGCGTCGGCGGCTCTTCGTCGATGAGCGTGCGGGTGGCGAACGCGCCGATCAGCATGTGGATCAGATAGCCGAGCGCCGGGTTGTCGGCCCGGACCTCGCCCCGGTCCACCGCTCTGCGCACCATCCGGTCGACGCCCGTCATCTCGGGCTCGACGATCCACTCCTTGAAGGCGGCGAGCAGATCCGGATTGGCGTGCACGGCCACCATCAGGCCGCGCATCAGCGCGCTGTTCTGCTCCATGTGACAGTCGTCCTCGCGGAACGCGATCGCATGCAGATCACCGCGCAGCGAGCCGGTGTCGACCTCGTCGAAGTGCGGCTTCTGACTCCGCAGCGCCCTCACCACCAGCTCCGCCTTGCCGCCCCACTGGCGGTAGAGCGTCGCCTTGCTCGAGCGCGTGCGGGTGGCCACGGCGTCCATCGTCAGGGCGTCGTAGCCGACCTCACGGAGAAGTTCGAGCACGGCGCCGTACAGCTCGGCCTCGCGCTCGGGCGTGATCCGGCTGCGACGCGTCGTTGCCTCCGCGACCATGTCACCCACCTGACCTCTCCGTATGCGTACGCCATAAAAGTACCCTGCCTACTAGCGAAACGAAACGGTTTCGTACGTGCGCTGCGCCACATCGGTCCCGAGCACCCTTCTCAGCGAGTCCCGGTTGCCGGAGCCCACCTCGCGGAAAAGCATGAGGAGGTGACTGAGGTGACCGAGGAATCCGAAGCTGCCGACGGCCGCGCGTACCTGCGCTTTCCCCACATCAGCGGCGATCGGCTGTGTTTCGCCGCGGAGGACGATCTGTGGGTCGCGCCGCTCGACGGCTCGGCGCGGGCCTGGCGGGTCACCGTCGACCGCACCAAGGTCAGCCATCCGCGCTTCTCCCCCGACGGCCGGCACATCGCGTACACGACGTGGCGCAGCCTCGACCCGGAGATCCATGTGGCGCCGGTCGACGGCGGCTCCGCGCGGCGCCTCACGTACTGGGGCAGCGTCGACACCCAGGTGCGCGGCTGGTCGCCGCCCGACAAGGACGGGAGGTCCGACATCCTCGCGGTCGCCTCGCACGGCGAGCCGTTCTCGTACTTCACGTTCGCCTACAGCGTCCCGACCGACGGCTCCCCAGGCGGCAAGCTCCCCTGGGGCCCGGTCTCCGACATCCAGGTCGCCGACATCGACGGGGAGCGCCGGACGCTGCTCCTGACCGGCACGCCGCCGCACGAACCGGCCGCCTGGAAGCGCTACCGGGGCGGCGCGCAGGGCCGGCTGTGGGTGCACGGACAGCGCATCCTCGCCGACCTCGACGGGCATCTCGACGACCCGATGTTCGTGGACGGCCGCATCGCGTTCCTCTCCGACCACGAGGGCATCGGCAACGTCTACTCCTGCCTTCCCGACGGCACCGACCTGCGCCGCCACACCGACCACGGCTCGTTCTACGCCCGGCACGCCACCACCGACGGCGCCCGCGTCGTCTACCAGTGCGCGGGCGACCTGTGGATCCTCGACGACCTGGCCCCCGACTCGGTGCCGCGCAGGCTGCGGGTCCGGCTCGGCGGCCCCCGCGCGGGGCGGCGCAGCTACCAGGTGCCCGCCGCGAACCACGTCGACTCGCTCTCCGTCGACGAGACGGGCCGGGCCAGCGCCGTCGTCGTGCGCGGCAGCCTGTACTGGCTCACGCACCGCGACGGCCCCGCCCGCACCATCGCCGACACCCCGGGCGTGCGCGTGCGCCTGCCCGAGATGCTGGGCTCCGGCGGGCAGGTCGCCTACGTCACCGACGCCGACGGCGACGACGCGATCGAGATCGCCTACCTGCCGCGGGCCAGCGGCGACCGGCCGCCCCGCCGGTTCGCCTCCGGGCAGCTCGGCCGCGTCCAGGAGCTGGTCTCCGCCCCGGACGGGGAGCGGCTCGCGGTCGCCTCGAACGACGGGCGGCTGCTGCTCATCGACGTCGGAGAGGAGGAGGGCGGCGAGGCGCCCCTGGAGGAGCCCACGGTCACCGAGCTGATCCGCTCCACGAACGGGCCCGTACGCGATCTCGCCTTCTCCCCCGACGGCTCCTGGCTGACCTGGTCGCACCCCGGCATCGGCCGCTCGCTGCGGCAGATCAAGATGGCCCGGATCAACAGGGGCGGTTCCACCGCGCTCGGCGCGGCCAAGAAGGAGACCGCGACGGTCGTCGACGTCACCAACGGCCGCTTCGAGGACGAGAACCCGGTGTTCACGCGGGACGGCCGCTACCTCGCCTTCCTCTCCTGGCGCGGCTTCGACCCGGTCTACGACGTGCACACGGGCGACCTGTCGTTCCCGCTGGGCTGTCGCCCCTACCTCGTACCGCTGTCGTCCGCGACGCCGTCCCCGTTCGCGCTCTCGCCGGACGGGCGGACGGCGGCGGGCGGCCTGGACCCGGTCGAGGAGGTGGGCGGCGACGGCACGCCGACCGTGGAGATCGAGGGCCTCGCCAACCGTGTCGTGCCGTTCCCCGTCTCGGCGTCCAAGTACTCGTCGCTGCACGCGGTGGCAGGCGGCGGCCTCGTCTGGCTGCGCTGGCCGATCTCGGGCGCGCTCGGCGAGACCTTCGCCAACCCGGCCGACCCCTCCGCTCAGCCCACCCTCGAACACTTCGACCTGGTCAAGGGAAAGAAGTCCCAACTCGTCGCCCACATGGACTGGTTCGCGGTCAGCGGCGACGGCTCCCGCCTCGTCGTCGTCGACGAGGGCGAACTGGAGGCCGTGCCGTCCACCGAGGCGGGCGACAACGACACCACCGTCTGGATCGACCTGCGGCGCATCCTGCACGAGGTCGACCCGGCGGCCGAGTGGCGCCAGGCGTACGACGAGGCGGGCCGGATCATCCGCGCCTACTTCTGGGAGCCGCACATGTGCGGCATCGACTGGGACGCCGTCCTCGACCAGTACCGCCCGCTCGTCGAACGCGTCGCCTCCCCCGACGAGTTCGCCGACCTCCTACGGGAGGTCCTCGGCGAACTCGGCACCTCCCACGCCTACGTGGCCGCCGCCCGCCGCAACGAGGGCCCGCCCCACTACCAGCGCGCCCAGGGCCTGCTCGGCGCCAACTTCGTGTGCCGCGACGGCCGTTGGACCCTCCAGCGGATCCTGCCCGGCGACTCATCCGACTCCAAGGCCCGCTCCCCGCTCGCCGGCACCGGCATCCGCGACGGCGCCGTCCTCACCCACGTCGACGGCCGCCCCGTCGACCCGGTCAAGGGCCCGTACCCGCTGCTCGCGGGCGCGGGCGGCACGACCGTCGAGCTGACCTTCACGCCCGCGGAGGGCGGCGGCCGCCCGCGCCGCGTCGCGGTGGTCCCGCTCGTCGACGAACGCCCCCTGCGCTACCAAGACTGGGTGGCCAAACGCCGCGCTGTCGTCCGCGAACTGAGCGGCGGCAAGTGCGGCTACCTGCACATCCCCGACATGGGCGGCTCCGGCTGGGCCCAGTTCAACCGCGATCTGCGCATGGAGGTCTCCCGGCCCGCCCTCATCGTCGACGTGCGCGGCAACGCGGGCGGCCACATCAGCGAACTCGTCGTCGAGAAACTCACCCGCAAGATCATCGGCTGGGACCTGACGCGCAACGCCCAGGCCGTCTCGTACGCCTCGAACGCCCCGCGCGGCCCGGTCGTCGCCCTCGCCGACGAGGCGACCTCCTCCGACGGCGACATGATCGCGGCGGCCTTCAAACTGCTCGCCCTCGGCCCGGTCGTCGGCCAGCGCACCTGGGGCGGCGTCGTCGGCATGACCGGGCGGCACAAGCTCGGCGACGGCACGGTCATCACGGTGCCGATGAACGCGGCCTGGTTCCCCCAGTACGGCTGGTCCATCGAGAACCGGGGCGTCGAACCGGACATCGAGGCCCTGCGCACCCCGCTCGACTGGGCGGAGGGCCGCCACGCGCAGCTCGACGACGCGGTGGAGCTTGCCCTGAACCTGCTGGCGGAGCAGGGCGCGACGAACCCGCCGGACTACTCGGACGTCCCGGACCGGCGGCGGCCGAAGCTGCCACCACGGTGACCGACCCCTCCGCCGGACCCGTGCCCCACGGATGTCCTGCGGAGGACTTACCCCTTTGCCCCCTGGCATGACAGATTCTGGGCGCGAACATGGCGATGTCGCGCTCGACCACCTGTCTTCCAGGGGGCTTTCATGTCGCACGGCTCACGAAGAGGGATCCTGCTCGGCGCCGCGGGAATCGGGGCGGGACTGGCCCTCGGCGGCAGGCCGGGAGTCGCGGCCGCGACTCCCGGCCTGCCGCCCGTCCTCATCACCGAGCAGGCGAGCAAGCGGCTGCTGGTGATGGACTCCCGGGTGCGGGTGTGGGACCCGGCAGTGGAGCCCGGCGTCGTGCGCTGGGCGTTCTCGCCCGTGGGCGACGCCCGGTACTGGGACGTCGAGCCCGACATCAGCTGGGTGTACCCGAGCGAGGCGAAGGTGCGGCGCCACCGCGGGCGTACGTACGTGCTGACCACGGCCTCGTTCGGGTTCGCGGGCGTGGTGGAGTGGCCGAGCGGGCGGCGGTACTGGGCCGGGGCGCTCGGGCCGGGCGACGACCTGATCAACCCGCACACCGCCGAGATCCTCCCCGACGGGAACGTCGCCGTCGCGTGCAGCACGGGAGCGCGCGTGCGCCTGTACGCGGCGTCCCTCGGGCCGCACACCACGCGGTACACGGAGGCCGAGCTGAAGGGGGCCCACGGGCTGCACTGGGACCCGGTGCGCGAAGTGCTGTGGGCCATGGGCGACGACGAGCTGGTGGCCTACCGGGTGGCGGGTTCGCGCGTACGGCCCGCGCTGGTGCGGCAGTTCGCCGTGGCCCTGCCCGTCGCCACGCCGGGGAAGTCCGCCGGCGGGCACGACCTGTTCCCCGTGGCGGGCGTGCCGGGGCGGATGTGGGTGACGACCACCGCGTCGGTGTTCCAGTACGACGTCGTCGGCCAGGGCTTCACGCAGGACTTCGCGGGGGCACCGGAGATCGCCCGCAAGTCCGTGAAGTGCGTGGGGGACGACCCGCGCACCGGGCGGGTGGTCACCACCGTGCCGGAGAAAGGGCTCGGCGAGACCTGGTGGACGACCACCGTGAGCCTGCGCCAACCGGACGGGGCCTTCACGTACGTCAACGGCGGGATCTACAAGGCCCGTTGGTGGCTACCCAGGTGACCCGTCGGACGACTCCAGGCGGCGGTCGATCGCCAGGGACAGCTCCGCCTCCACCACGCCCTTCGCAAGCGGGCGCAGCCGGTCGATGTCCTTGTCGGAGGCGTGCTCGGCGACGAGGTCGGTGAAGAGCGCGGCCAGGGCGTCGGCGTGGTCACGCACCCGCCTGGCCGCCGCGAGCACGTCGGCCAGCGGGATGCCCTCGCGGACCAGGGCCGCCGAGATGTCGAGGAGGCGGCGGCTGATGTGCACGATCTCCTCACCGTCGATGCCCAAGTAGCCGAGGTCCAGGGCGGCCTGGAGGTTCTCCGGGGTGACGTCGTCCGCGAAGTAGTCGGCGAGTTCCGCGGCGGAGAGCCGGACGGGGACCTCCTCCGTGGGCTGCACTCCGAGGAGTTCACCGACGTCGCGGCCTCGGTCGAAGGCCTCGGAGAGCTCGCTGATCCCGTTGAGGGTGTGGCCGCGGTCCAGGAGCGAGGCGATCGTGCGCAGGCGGTCCAGGTGCGTCTCGTCGTACCAGGCGATGCGGCCCTCGCGGCGGGGCGGCTTGATGAGTCCGCGTTCCCGGTAGAAGCGCACGGTGCGGACCGTGATGCCGGCCGCCTTCGCCAGCTCCTCCATGCGGTACTCGCGCTTGCCCACGTCTGCTTTCACGTCTCCTCCCACGCGGGAACCCTATGTCGTACTGCCGGTAACTTTCCTTGGTCCGACCCCTACCCATGAGTACGCACAGCCTCTACTCTCCGAATTACGCCAGTGTTCACTGGCAGAGTCGCAGTGGCAAGGGAGGCGCCGGGATGGCCGAGCAGGAGCACGAGCACGTACGAGTGGCGGTGATCGGATCCGGCTTCGGCGGCCTCGGCGCGGCGGTCAGGCTGCGGCGCGAGGGGATCACCGACTTCGTGGTCCTGGAGCGGGCCGGCGCGGTCGGCGGGACCTGGCGCGACAACAGCTACCCGGGATGCGCCTGCGACGTCCCGTCCCACCTCTACTCCTTCTCGTTCGCGCCCAACCCGGACTGGCCGCGGACCTTCTCCGGCCAGGAGCACATCTGGGAGTACCTGGAGCACGTCGCCGACACCTTCCGGCTGCGCCCGCACATCCGCCTCAACTCCGAGGTGAACCAGCTGCGCTGGGACAGCGACAAGCTCCGGTGGGAGATCGACACCGCGAAGGGCACGCTCACCGCCGACGTCGTCGTCTCCGCCACCGGACCACTCTCCGACCCGAAGACCCCGGACATCCCCGGGATCGGCACCTTCCCCGGCAAGGTCTTCCACTCCGCGCAGTGGGACCACGACTACGACCTGCGGGGCAAGCGCGTCGCCATGATCGGCACCGGCGCCTCCGCCATCCAGATCGTGCCCGCCATCCAGAAGGAGGTCGGCAAGCTCACCCTCTTCCAGCGCACACCGCCGTGGGTGATGCCGCGCGCCGACCGGCCCATCTCGAAGGCCGAACGCTGGCTGCACCGTCAGCTCCCCTTCACCACCCAGGCGCGCCGCGGACTCCTGTGGGGCATCCGCGAGTTGCAGGTCCAGGCGTTCACCAAGCACCCCAACGAACTGGGCATGGTCGAACAGCTCGCCAAGCGGAACATGCACCGCGCGATCAAGGACCCGGAGCTGCGCGCCAAGCTCACCCCGGACTACCGCATCGGCTGCAAGCGGATCCTGCTCTCCAACACGTACTATCCGGCGCTCGCCCAGCCCAACGTCGACGTCGTCGCCTCCGGACTGAGCGAGATCCGCGGCAACACCCTCATCGCGGCCGACGGCACCGAGGCCGAGGTCGACGCGATCGTCTTCGGCACCGGCTTCCACGTCACCGACATGCCGATCGCCCAGCGCGTCGTCAACGGGGAGGGCGAGAGCCTCGCGGAGAGCTGGAAGGGCGGCATGGCCGCCCTGCGCGGCGCCACCGCCGCCGGATTCCCCAACTTCATGACCGTCATCGGCCCCAACACCGGGCTCGGCAACTCCTCGATGATCCTCATGATCGAGGCCCAGCTGAACTACCTGGCCGACTACATGCGCCAACTGCACGTCCTCGGCGGCCGCGTCGCCCTGAACCCGCGCGAGACCGCCGTCACCGGCTGGAACAACCGCGTGCAGGACCGCATGAAACGCACCGTGTGGAACACCGGCGGCTGCAACAGCTGGTACCTCGACGAGAACGGGGTCAACACCACGGTGTGGCCGGGCACGACCACCGAATTCCGGCACGCCACCCGGCATGTCGACGTAGGCGAGTACGAGGTGGTGCGCGCGCCCGCGAAGACCGGCGCCGCCAAGACCCGTACCAAGAAGAAGACCGAGGTGAACGCCGCATGAGCCGCCTGATGCGCCATGTCACGACGGGACCGTACGCACCGCCCGTCGCCGCCCGCGAGCTGACCGTCACCTCCGCGGACGGGGCCCGGCTGCACGTCGAGGTGCACGGCCCCGAGGGCGCCCCCGCCGTCGTGCTCTCGCACGGCTGGACCTGCTCGACGGCGTTCTGGGCCGCGCAGACCCGGGCCCTCGCCACCGACCACCGCGTCATCGTCTACGACCAGCGCGGACACGGCCGCAGCCCGGCCACCGACCGGCCCCCGTACACCACCGACATGCTCGCCGACGACCTGGAGGCCGTGCTCGGCGCGACCCTGGAGCCGGGCGAGCAGGCCGTGCTCGCCGGACACTCCATGGGCGGCATGACGATGATGGCCGCCGCCGGACGCCCGAAGTTCCAGGAGCACGCGGCCGCCGTCCTGCTCTGCAGCACCGGAAGCTCCCAGCTTGTCGCCGAGGCCACCGTGGTGCCGCTGATGCGCGCGAGCGGCCTGCGCACCCGGATCACCCGCGCGATCCTCGGCTCCAAAGCGCCGCTCGGGCCCGTCACGCCCATCGGCAAGCGGGTACTCAAGTACGCGACGATGGGCCCGGGTTCGGCCCCCGACAAGGTCGAGGCCTGCGCGCGGATCGTGCACGCCTGCCCGCGCGGGGTGCGCTACGGCTGGTCGCACGTCCTCGAACACCTGCAACTGGACGCCGGGGTCGAGCAGTTGACCATGCCCGTCGCCGTCGTCGCGGGAACCGCCGACCGGCTCACCCCCGTCGCGCACGCCCGGCGGATCGCCGCCGCGCTGCCCAACTCCGCGGGCCTGACCGAGCTGGCCGGGCTCGGCCACATGACACCCGTCGAGGCACCCGACGCCGTCACGGCGAAGATCCGTGAACTCACCAAGGAACACCTGAACTCGCAGTCCCAGAAGGGGGCGGATGCCGCATGAGCAGGGTCAGTCTCGAAGGACAGGTCGCGGTCGTCACGGGAGCCGCGCGCGGCGTGGGCGAACTGCTCGCCCGCAAGCTGTCGGCGCGCGGCGCGAAGATCGCGCTGGTCGGCCTGGAGCCGGACGAGCTGAAGCAGGTGGCCGCCCGGCTGCACTCCGACGCCGACTGGTGGCACGCCGACGTCACGGACCACGTGGCGATGGCCCAGGTCGCCCAGGAGGTCAAGGACCGCTTCGGGAAGGTCGACATCGTCGTCGCCAACGCGGGCGTCGCGACCGGCGGCCCCTTCGCCGAGTCCGACCCGATCGCCTGGCGGCGCGTCATCGAGGTCAACCTCATCGGCTCCGCCGTGACGGCCCGCGCCTTCCTCCCCGTCCTGACGGAGTCCCGCGGCTACCTGCTCCAGATCGCCTCCCTCGCCGCGATCACCCCCGCCCCGATGATGACCGCCTACTGCGCCTCCAAGTCGGGCGTGGAGGCCTACGCGCACAGCCTGCGCGCCGAGGTCGGCCACAAGGGCGTACGCGTCGGCGTCGGCTACCTGTCGTGGACCGACACCGACATGGTGCGCGGCGCCGACCAGGACGACGTGATGCGCGAACTGCGCCAGCAGCTGCCGTGGCCGTCGAACAAGACCTACCCCCTCGGCCCGGCGGTCGACCGCCTCGTGGCGGGGATCGAGCGCCGCGCCCCGCACGTGTACGCGCAGTGGTGGCTGCGCGGCATGCAGGGCATACGCGGCTACCTGCCGGCGGCGATCGGGATCGTGGGCCAGCAGCGGGTCCGCAAGTTCGAGGGCCGCCTCGGAACCGTGTCCAAGGGCCTCGTGGGAGCAGGCGGGGCCGCCGACGAGGCATCGCGGGGTCGCTGACCTGGCCTTTTCTGCCCCGCCCCGCACTCTCGAACACACCCCGTCATTGATCAAAATGCGACACAACGGGTACCGTGCAAGTCTGGTCGAGGCCCACCCCCCATCCTTCATGGAGTGCATCAAATGGGTATCTCTGACCAGTTCAAGGACAAGGCCGAGCAGCTGCAGGACAAGGCCAAGGAAGCCATGGGCGGCTCCGAGGGCAAGACCGAGGAAGGCCAGGACCGCGCCAAGGAAGGCATGGACCAGGCCAAGGACAAGGCACAGGACGCCGCCCAGGAGGCCAAGGACCGCTTTCAGCAGTGACGCCGCCTGAACTCATGTGACTGGGCCCCGTCCGGAAATCCGGACGGGGCCCAGTCATGTCGCCTCACCGGCGCCGATGCCTACTCGTACACGACGGTGACGGGCGCGTGGTCCGACCAACGCTCGTCGTGCTTGGCGGCGCGCTCGACGAAGCCCTTCACCGCGCGCTCCGCGAGCCCCGGCGTCGCCACCAGGTAGTCGATGCGCCAACCTGAATCGTTGTCGAAGGCCCGCCCCCGGTACGACCACCACGAGTACGGGCCCTCGACGTCCGGGTGCAGGGCGCGGACCACGTCGACGTAGCCGCCGTCCGTGGGGTCGAAGACGGAGGACAGCCACGCGCGCTCCTCCGGCAGGAAGCCGGAGTTCTTCTTGTTGCCCTTCCAGTTCTTGAGGTCGGCCTCCTGGTGGGCGATGTTCCAGTCGCCGCAGACCACTACCTCGCGGCCGTCGGCGGCGGCCCGCTCGCGCAGCTCCTTCAGGTAGGGAAGGAACTCGCCCATGAAGCGGATCTTCTCGTCCTGGCGTTCCGTGCCGACCTCGCCGGAGGGCAGGTAGAGGCTGGCGACGGTGACGCCCGGCAGGTCCACCTCCACGTAGCGGCCGCTGTCCGCGAACTCGGTCGAGCCGAAACCGATCTGGACGCGCTCCGGCTCGCGCCGCGTGTAGAGGGAGACGCCGGCCCGGCCCTTGGCGGCGGCCGGCGCGTGCACGACGTGCCAGCCCTCGGGCTCCCGCACGTTCTCGGGCAGTTGGTGCGGCTCGGCGCGCACTTCCTGGAGGCAGACGGCGTCGGCGGAGGTCTCGGCGAGCCACTCCACGAAGCCCTTCTTGGCGGCGGCCCGGAGCCCGTTCACATTCACAGAGGTCACAGTCAGCACCCCGGCACGATACCGGCAGACTGGACGGGACAGTCGCAAGCTCCCGCATAGAGTTACGATGTCCCGTATGACTATTCAGCTTTCCGGAGTCGGGGCCCCGAGCCTGCGTCCCACCTCCTTCGGCCACCGCGACGCGATCGCGCTGAACGACCGCGTCCAGCTCGAATACGCGGAGCGCTACGGCGACGAGGGCGACGTCACGCCGCTGGACCCGACGATGTTCGAGCCGCCGCGCGGCCTCTACCTGCTCGCGTACGACACCTCGGGCACGCCGCTCGCGACCGGCGGCTGGCGCGGCCAGGAGGCGAACGACGAGGGGTACGCGGACGGCGACGCCGAGCTGAAGCGCATGTACGTCACCCCGGAGGCGCGCGGCCTGGGCCTGGCCCGGCGGATTCTCGCGGCGTTGGAGGAGGACGCCCGGGCGGCGGGCCGCACGCGCATGGTTCTGGAGACGGGCCTCAAGCAGCCGGAGGCGATAGCCCTGTACGCGTCGAGCGGTTACGAGCCGTGCGCGAAGTTCGGTCACTACCGGTTCGACGAGTTGAGCCGGTGCTTCGCGAAGAAGCTCTGAACGGAAGGGACTCCGGACATGCGAAAACCCCGGCGGTTTCCCGCCGGGGTTTTCGTTGCTGTGGACGTGAGGGGATTCGAACCCCTGGCCCCCTCGATGCGAACGAGGTGCGCTACCGGACTGCGCCACACGCCCTTGCAACGAGTGAAACTCTAGCACCCCGATCCGGGTGCTTGGAAATCCGTTCCCTGGCTGGTCAGCCGGGCGGGCCCGGAAGTGGTCCGGCTCACTCGTTGGCGGCGCGCGGCCGGCCGTCGGCACCGTCGTCGAACTGGTCGAAGAGCGGCGTCCGTCCGCGCTCGCGGGAGCGGCGCGCGGAGGCGGCGCGGCGGGCGTCGCTGCGGCCGTCGTCGGCGACCGGCTCGGCGGACTCCGGGGCGGGCTCGTGGGCCTGCTCCTCCTGCCGCGCGGCCTGTTCGGCGGCGGAGGAGCGGGCGGAGCTCCATGTCTCGGGTGCGTTGTAGTCGATGCCGCCGGTGGCGCGCGGGGCGACGGGGGCGGTGACGTAGGTGGGCAGGGGTACGGGGACCGGGTCCCAGCTGTCGCCGGCTCCGGGGTGGCGCTGGCGTTCGCGCTGCTGGTCGACCCACTCCTGATGGTCGGTCTGCTCGACGAGGGCGCGGCGGTCGGCGGCGAGCGCCTCGAGGCCGGGGTCGGTGGCGGTCTCGTCCACCGATGGGCCGTCCTCCTGGTCCTCGGCCGCGGCGCGGGCGGCGGCGGGCTGCCGCCCGCGCGGCCGGCGCTCGCGCAGGCGCTGCGCGGCGACCTCGGCGCGGCGGCGGTCCATGACGTAGGCGAAGCGGCGTCGTTCCTGGGTGCGCAGGTGGACGATGTACGCGCTCAGGAGCAGGGCCGGGGCCGCGGGTGCCCAGAGGAAGGCGACGCCGCCGACGGCGGCCACGACGGCGCCGATGGTGAAGGCGGCGAAGAGCAGCACGGTCGTGCGGCGGCGGCGCGCGAGCACCTTGGTGCGCCGGGCGCGCGCGGCCTGCGCCTCGGCCGCGGCGGCCGCGGAGGCGTTGCGGGCGGCGCGGGGCTTGGCGGGCGCCGCGGGCTCGGCCGCCGGTTCGGGTGCGCGGGCGGGTTCCGCGCGCTCGTGGGCCGGTTCCGCGAACTCTCGGGCGGAATCGGGGTGTTCACGGCTTTCGCGGCGTTCGCGCCCCGGATGCGGGGCGCGCCGCTCCCCGGGCGTGGACATGCCGACGTCCCGGACGTCCACCCCTTCGGTGGGTGCGTCCGGGTCGACCGGGTCGCCGCGCCGCTCGTCCGACTCGGGCGAGCGCGCCTGCAGGTCCTTGGCGTACCGGCGCTCCATGCCCGCCCGGCCGGAGAGAAGCCGGATGGCGGTGCTGAAGCGTTCCGTCGGACGGGCTTCGTTCAACTCGTCCTGCCTACGGAGCCACATCGGCACCAAGTAGGCGGCCCAGGCCCCGACGATGACTGCGTAGATGAGGCCGCTGCTGCTCACGGACACACCGTAGAGGGGTTTACGCGGGGCCATCCGCCAATTGAGCCGGTGTGTCGCACGATCTGGCTGATAATCCGAGCTTTTTTGCGATGGATGTGATCAACGGGCCGACCTTCGGGGGAATTCAATGACCCCTGACGGTGCCTCATCGATCAATTTCGAACATTTATTTCATTTCGAGGGGGTGCCCGGATCGACCGTGTTGGGGGCGCCGGGACCTGCGGTGTTGCCCCGTCGTTCACGACGGCGTCGCTTCAGGAGCCCCTCGGGGACCTCTTCGGCGGTGAGGGCGAAGACAAGGTGGTCGCGCCAGGCCCCGTCGATGTGAAGATATCGTGGACGCAGGCCCTCCTCGCGGAATCCGAGTTTCTCCACGACCCTGCGGCTCGGCCCGTTCTCCGGCCGAATACAGACCTCGATGCGGTGCAGCCCCACAGTCCTGAAGCAGTGATCGACCGCGAGCGCGACGGCCGTGGGCATCACGCCGCGGCCCGCCACTGACTGGTCCACCCAGTACCCGACGTGGCCCGAGCACATCGACCCCCAGGTGATCCCGGCGACGGTCAACTGCCCGACGAGACGGCCCTGGTACTCGACGACGAAGGGCAGCATCCGGCCCGCGTTCGCCTCCGAGCGCAGGTGCCGCACCATTTGACGGTATGTCGGGCGGTGGGTGATCGGGCCGCTCGGCGTGGGCGGCGGGATCGTCGCCTCCCAGGGGCGCAGCCAGTCGCGGTTGCGCCGGTTCACCTCGCGCCAGGCGCGCTGGTCGCGCAGCCTTATGGGGCGGAGGACGACCTCGCCCTCCACCAGCACGACGGGCCACGACGGGCTGTTCAGTGCGCACCCCCGGGGGCCTGGGCGTCGGGTCTGGACCCGCTTCCGACGGGTCCGGAATCGCTTCGCGGGTGGTCGCCGCCGTGGATCTGGTCGACGGCGTGGGTCAGCAGCGGCCCGAGGACGGCGAGCCCGTCCTTCACGCCCCCGCTGGAACCCGGCAGGTTCACGATCAGTGTGCGCCCGGCGACCCCCGCGAGGCCACGCGAGAGCGCCGCCGTGGGCACTTTCTCCCGGCCGTACGCTCGGATCGCCTCCGCGATGCCCGGCACCTCGCGGTCGAGGACGCGGGCCGTCGCCTCGGGGGTGCCGTCAGTGGGCGAGATGCCGGTGCCGCCGGTGGTGATCACGACGTCGTACGCCGCCTCGACCGCGGCCCGCAGGGCGGCCTCGACCGGGTCGCCGTCCGGAACCACTTGGGGGCCCTCGACGGCGAAGCCGAGCTTTCCGAGGCCCTCCGCGATCAGCGGGCCGCCCTTGTCCTCGTAGACACCGGCGGCGGCCCTGTTGGAGGCCGTGACGACGAGGGCGCGGTAGCTGTCGGTCATGCCCGGGCCTCCCGGTTCCAGGTTCCGGACTTGCCGCCCGTCTTCTCCTCGACCCGGACGTCGGAGATGACGGCGCCCTTGTCGACGGCCTTGACCATGTCGACGACGGTGAGCGCGGCGACCGAGACGGCCGTGAGCGCCTCCATCTCGACGCCCGTGCGGTCCGTGGTCTTCACGGTGGCGAGGATCTCCACGGCGTCGTCCGCCACGGCCAGGTCGAGCTTGACCCCGGACACGGCCAGCGGGTGGCAGAGCGGGATCAGGTCGGGGGTGCGCTTGGCGCCCATGATTCCCGCGATGCGCGCCGTGGCGAGCGCGTCGCCCTTGGGCACGCCCTCGCCACGCAGCAGCTCCACCACGCGCGGCGAGACGAGGACGCGGCCGCTGGCGCGGGCGGTGCGCGCGGTGACGTCCTTCTGCGACACGTCGACCATGCGGGCGGCGCCCGCCTCGTCGATGTGCGTGAGCCGGTCGGTCCGGTCCTGCTGGTCCTGTTGATTCTGCGAAGTGCTCATGGTGCTGTGGCGCTCCCGATCCGAGCCGTGCGCGGTGCGGCGCGCCGGACGATTTGTGCGCGACACGCTATCGCGAGCCTCCGACAGTCGGCCCCGTCAGCCCAGCAGGACCACGTCCACCTCGGTGCCAGGCTCCACCGACGTGGTGTCCTCGGGGACCACGATGAGCGAGTCCGCCTGTGCGAGCGCCGCGATGAGGTGGGAGCCGGCGCCGCCGACGGGGGCGACCTCGCCGGCCTCGGCGTCGTACACGCCGCGCAGGAACTGGCGCTTGCCCGAGGGCGAGGTCAGCGCCTTGTCGGCGGTGAGGGTCGCGCGGGCCTTCGGGCGGTGCACGGCGCCCTCGGGCAGGCCCATCAGGGCGCGGATCGCGGGCCGTACGAACAGTTCGAAGGAGACGTACGAGGACACGGGGTTGCCCGGCAGCGCGAGCAGCGGGGTGTGGTCGGGGCCGATGGAGCCGAAGCCCTGGGGCTTGCCGGGCTGCATGGCGAGCTTGCGGAACTCGACGCCGCTGCCGGCCCCGATGCCCTCCTCGTCCTCCGGGTCGCCGATGCCGGTGAGGGCCTCCTTGACCACGTCGTACGCGCCGACGCTGACGCCGCCCGTGGTGACGATGAGGTCGGCGCGGATGAGCTGGTCCTCGATGGTGGAGCGGAGCGTCTCGGCGTCGTCGTCGACCGCGCCCACCCGGTAGGCGATGGCTCCGGCGTCGCGGGCGGCGGCGGTGAGGGCGAAGCTGTTGGAGTCGTAGATCTGGCCGGGCGCCAACTGTTCGCCGGGCTGGACGAGTTCGGTTCCGGTGGAGACGACGACCACGCGCGGGCGCGGGCACACCCGTACGGTGCCGCGGCCGATGGCGGCGAGGAGCGCGATCTGCGGCGGGCCGAGGACGGTGCCGGCGGTGAGGGCCCGGTCGCCGGCCTGGACGTCGCTGCCCTGCGCGCGTACGTGTGCGCGTGCCTCGGCGGGGCGGTGCACGCGGACCTCTCCCGAGGCGCCCTCAGGGGCCGTGCTGTGGGCGGCCATCGAGGTGACGGGGCCCGCGCCGAGCCCTCCGTCGGTCCACTCGACGGGGACGACGGCCTCGGCACCGGGCGGCAGCGGGGCGCCGGTCATGATGCGGGCGGCCTCGCCGGGGCCGACGGTGGGCTGTTCGGCCTGGCCGGCGGCGACGTCGCCGATCACCGTGAGCACGGCGGGGAACTTCTCGCTCGCGCCCGCGATGTCCGCGACGCGCACCGCGTAGCCGTCCATCGAGCTGTTGTCGAACGGCGGCAGCGACAGCGGGACCGTCACCTCCTCGACGAGCACACAGCCCTGTGCGTCGAGGAGTTGGAGCTCGATGGGGTCGAGCGCGTGGACGGTGCCGAGGACGTCCTCCAGATGCTCGTCCACCGACCAGATCTGCGCCTGATCCTTGGTGGCACTGAAACTGTTCACTGCTGCTCCCCTGCTCCTCGTGCCGGTGTGCTGATTCTCCGGTGGCCTCAGGTGTTATTACCACGGGAAATATCTGACGCCCCGGAGGCGGTGTGCCTACCGGGGCGCAGGTCCGCGCGGGTGTCGGGCCTCCTCGGGTCAGACCTCCTCGGCGACGTAGCCGCGCAGCCAGGCCCGGAACTCCGGTCCCAGGTCCTCACGTTCGCACGCGAGGCGGACGATCGCCTTGAGGTAGTCGCCACGGTCGCCGGTGTCGTAGCGGCGGCCCTTGAAGACGACGCCGTGCACGGGGCCGCCGATCTTCTCGTCGGCGGCGAGCTGCTGGAGCGCGTCGGTGAGCTGGATCTCGCCGCCGCGGCCGGGCTCTGTCTTGCGCAGTATGTCGAAGACGGCGGGGTCGAGGACGTAGCGGCCGATGATCGCGTAGTTGGAGGGGGCGTCGGCCGGATCGGGCTTCTCCACCAGGTCGGTGACCTGCACGACGGCGCCGTCGTCGGTGGCCTGGACGGCCGCGCATCCGTAGAGGTGGATCTGGGAGGGGTCCACCTCCATGAGCGCGATGACGCTGCCGCCGTGCTCCTCCTGGACCTCCACCATCTTCTGGAGCAGCGGGTCGCGGGGGTCGATCAGGTCGTCGCCGAGCAGCACCGCGAAGGGTTCGTCACCCACGTGCGGGGCGGCGCACAGGACCGCGTGGCCGAGGCCCCTGGGGTCGCCCTGGCGCACGTAGTGGATGGTGGCGAGGTCGTTGGACTCCTGGACCTTGGCCAGGCGGCCGGCGTCGCCCTTCTTCTGAAGGGCCGCCTCCAGCTCGTGGTTGCGGTCGAAGTGGTCCTCGAGCGGGCGCTTGTTGCGACCTGTGATCATCAGTACGTCGCCGAGTCCCGCCGCCGCGGCCTCTTCGACCACGTACTGGATCGCCGGCTTGTCGACGACCGGGAGCATCTCCTTGGGGGTCGCCTTCGTGGCGGGCAGGAACCGGGTGCCGAGGCCCGCGGCGGGGATGACAGCCTTGGTGATCCTGGTGTGCGCGTCAGTCATGCGGGTCACCATATCCGGCTGCTATGGGCGGAATCTGTGGGTCCGCTTTGTAGGCACATATATGCGTCGAATAGGAGAGGTTTGTGACCCGGCTATGAGTCCGCACCCCGATGAGCCCGCAGGTGAACCGCGCAGCGCCCACCCTGACAAGCGTTCCTTGCGCAGGGAGTTCCTCCGGGTGAGGAACGCATTGACGGAGGATGACGTACGGGAGACGGAGCGGGCCGTGGCCCGCCGCGCTCTCGAACTCGACGAGCTGGCGCGGGCCCGCACGGTGGCGGCGTACGTCTCCGTGGGCGGCGAGCCGGGGACCGGCGCGCTCCTCGACGCCCTCCGCGCCCGCGGGACGCGCGTCCTGCTGCCCGCCCTGCTGCCCGACAACGACCTGGACTGGGGCGCGTACGACGGGGCGGCCTCGCTCACCACGGTGCACCACCCGGGAAAGATGGCCCTGTTGGAGCCCGGCGGCGAGCGGCTCGGCCCCGCTGCCGTCCTGGAGGCGGACGTGGTGCTGCTGCCGGGGCTGGCCGTGGACGCGCGCGGGATGCGGCTCGGCCGCGGCGGCGGCTCGTACGACCGGGTGCTCGCGCGCCTGGAGGCGGCCGGTACGCGGCCCGCGCTGGTCGTGCTGCTGCACGACAACGAGGTCGTCGCGCACCTCCCCCAGGAAGCGCACGACAAGGCCGTGGACGCGGTGGTGACGCCCTCGGGCGTGCGGCGCTTCTGACGGCCCGGCACCGAGCATGCGAAAGGGGCCTCCACGCGCGCGTGGAGGCCCCTTTCGGTGTTGATCGCCGCTACGGCTTCAGGACCAGCGAGTCCTCGGTGTTGTCACCGACGGCCTTCTCGGAGAAGTGCCACGGCAACAGGTCGCCCTTGGTCCACTTCTCGGTCTGGTCCGTGTAGTGGTCGCTGAAGGTGTGCCCCGAGGCGCCCGTGAGGTTGATCCACTTCGACTTGTCGAGGTCCGCCATGTTGACCACCATCCGCATGGACGGCACCCAGTCGACCCCGTAGCCGCCCGCGGCGTTCCAGCCGGTGGCGTTCACGGCCGCCTCGCCGCCGCCCAGCTTCCAGGGGCCGCGGTTGAGCACGTACTGCAGCCAGCCGGGGCCCTCGGTGCCCAGCGTCTGGTTCTTCAGCTCCAGCTTGTGCAGCCGGCCCCAGCTCCAGGAGTCGATGTCCTTGCCGAGCTTGGCCGTGAGGTCCCAGCGGGCGTCCTCCATGGCGCGTGCGAACAGCTGGTCACGGTTCTCGGTGGGGGCGTTCGTGCGGCTGCCCGGCGTCTTCCACCAGTCGTTCTTCGGATCCTTGATGATCTTTCGGACGACCTCGAACCAGCGGTCGCCGCCGTCCGGCTGCGCCGAGTGCGTGTCCCGCTCGCCGCACTCGCGGACCTTGCGGTCCTCGTCGGCGGGGCCCGTCTTGTCGACCGGCGCGACGCTCAGGCACTGGCCGTCGACCCGCAGCTCCTTGGGCAGCTTGTTGCCGAAGGCGAGCTTGAGGATGTTGCGCCACACCGAGTTGAAGTAGGCCGCGGCGGCGGAGTCCGGGTTCTGTGTGTAGTCCCAGTTCTCCAGGAGCTGCTGCGCCTCGCGGACGTCCGGGTCCTTGATGTCGATCTTCTGCAGATAGGGCACCAGGAGCTTGGCGATCTCGCTGCTGTTGTCCATCTGCATGGTGCGCATGTCGTCCGTGGAGATCTTCCCGCCGTCCTTGATCTTCGACTCGATCAGGTCGGTGATGCGCTGGCTGCGGGTGCCGTAGCCCCAGTCCTTGGTCAGCGTGTACGGGTAGCTGTCGTCGACCACGGCCTGGTTGGCGGTCACGATGTAGCCGCGCTTGGGGTTGAACTCGTAGGGCAGCTCGGACTGCTTGATGTAGCCGCTCCAGCGGTACTTGGAGTCCCAGCCGGGGGACGGCAGCGAGCCGTCGCCCTCGCCGCGGGTCGGGATGCGGCCCGGCAGCTGGTAGCCGATGTTGCCCTCGGTGTCGGCGTACGTGAGGTTCTGCGACGGCACCTGGAAGTCGGCGGACGCCTTGCGGAACTCGGACCAGTTCGACGCCTTGTCGAGGTTGAAGACGGCGTCCATGGTGTTGCCCGGCTGCAGTGCGGTCCAGCGCAGCGCGATGCCGTAGCCGTCGCCTCTGTCGGGGGCCGCCGCGTCCACGCCGGCCTTCTTGCCGACCTTGACGAGTTCGGAGTCGCGGTCGGACAGCAGTGGCCCGTTGTCGGTCTCGCGCACCGTGATCGTCTTGGAGTCGCCGCCCGCGACCTTGATGGTCTCCTTGCGGGTCTTGAACGGCACCGTCCTGTCGTCGACCAGGTAGCCGTCGCCGCTGAACTTCTCCAGGTAGAGGTCGGTGACGTCGACACCCGAGTTGGTCAGGCCCCAGGAGATGTTCTGGTTGTGGCCGATGACCACGCCCGGCATGCCCGCGAAGGTGTAACCCGAGGTGTCGTACTGGCACTTGCTGGAGACGCTCGTGCAGTGCAGGCCCATCTGGTACCAGACGGACGGCAGTTGCGGCGCCAGGTGCGGGTCGTTGGCGAGCAGCGGCTTGCCGGTGATGGTGTGGTCGCCCGAGACCACCCACGAGTTGGAGCCGATGCCGTTGCCGTTGGGGCCGAGGCCCGCGGAGTCGGGGATCTCGTCCAGGACCTTGGAGAGACCGCCCAGCTGGCTCTGGAGGCCGCTGGGGGCCCCTGCGTCGCCCGCCAGGCCGGTGCCCGCCGCCCCGGCCGACTGCGTGCCCGTACCGCCGCCGGAAGCCGCGTCGTACGACTTCGTGGCGCTGTTGTACCCGCCCTCCTGCACGATCGGCTTGTGCCGCGCGTACGGGTAGTCGGGGTACAGGTCGGCGATCTGCTTCGGGCCGAGCCGGCTCGTCATCAGCGAGCGGTCGATCTCCTCCTGCATGTTGCCGCGCAGGTCCCAGGCCATCGCCTTGAGCCAGGCCACCGAGTCCACCGGCGACCACTTCTGCGGCTTGTAGTCGTTCTCGAAGCCGAGCGCGACGTACTCCGCGGAGATGTCCTTGCCGCTCTTGCCTCCCAGGTAGGAGTTGACTCCCTTGGAGTACGCCTGGAGGTACTTCTTGGTCGAGGGCGACAGCTTGGAGTCGTACTCCTTCTGCGCCACGCGATGCCAGCCCATGGTGCGCAGGAACTCATCGGTCTTGACCTGGCCCTTGCCGAACATCTCGGAGAGCCGACCGGAGGTCGTATGGCGCCGCACGTCCATCTCGTAGAACCGGTCCTGCGCCTGCACGTAGCCCTGCGCCATGAACAGGTCGTGATCCGTGGACGCGTAGATCTGCGGGATCCCGTAGCTGTCCCGCTTGACCTGAACCGGTCCGTCGAGCCCGTCGAGTTGGATCGACCCCGTCGTCTGCGGCATGGACGCGCGGACGCTGTCGACGCTCCAGTAGGCGCCGAATCCGAGGCCCGCGAGAACGGCCAACACGAGGACGATCACGATCAGTCGGGCTCGGCGCCCCTTCTTCTTGCCGGGCGGGCGGCCGGCAGAGGCGTTCGTAGTGGAGGGCATCGCGGTCCTTGCTGTCCTTCGCTAACCGGGCGGGGCGAGAGCAACCTTACGAGCACTGGGGTGCGGCCTCGGACGCGGAGTCGGGATGCGGGGTCCCGGTGACGACGGCGTGACGCATCCGGCATCAAGAAAGCGTTAACGGTTAGGTAAGGTAACGAAGTAACTTCCCTGTCGCAGTGCCCCTCCTGGAAGGAACGGCCCCTGACTGTCCACCAGCTCAACCAGCTCCTGCTCGTCGGCGCCCTCGTGCTGCTCGTGGCCGTCGCCGCCGTGCGCATCTCCTCGCGCAGCGGACTGCCCAGCCTTCTGCTCTACCTCGGCATCGGCGTCGCCATGGGCCAGGACGGCTTCGGTCACGTCGACTTCAGCAATGCCGAAATGACCCAGGTCATCGGCTACGCGGCGCTCGTCGTGATCCTCGCCGAAGGCGGTCTGGGCACGAAGTGGAAACAGATCAAGCCCGCCCTGCCCGCTGCCGCCGCCCTGTCACTCGCGGGCGTCGCGGTGAGCGTGGGCGTGACGGCCGCGGGCGCGCACTACCTGGTGGGCCTCGCGTGGCAACAGGCACTCATCATCGGCGCCGTGGTGTCCTCCACGGACGCGGCGGCGGTCTTCTCCGTGCTGCGCAGGGTGCCGCTCCCCGCGCGCGTGACCGGCGTCCTGGAGGCGGAGTCCGGTTTCAACGACGCCCCGGTCGTCATCCTCGTCGTCGCGTTCTCCGCCGCCGGCCCCATGGAGCACTGGTACGTCCTCATCGGCGAGATCGCCCTGGAGCTGGCGATCGGCGCCGCCATCGGCCTCGCGGTCGGCTGGCTGGGCTCCTTCGGCCTGCGGCACGTGGCCCTGCCCGCCTCCGGCCTCTACCCGATCGCCGTGATGGCCATCGCCACGTCCGCGTACGCCGCGGGCGCCATGGCCCACGGCAGCGGATTCCTCGCCGTCTACCTGGCCGCGATGGTGATGGGCAACGCCAAGCTGCCGCACTGGCCGGCCACCCGCGGCTTCGCCGAGGGGCTCGGCTGGATCGCGCAGATCGGCATGTTCGTCCTGCTCGGCCTGCTCGTCACCCCGCACGAGCTGGCCGACGACATCGTGCCCGCGCTGATCATCGGCCTCGTGCTCACGATGGTCGCGCGGCCCCTGTCGGTCGTCGTCAGCCTGGTGCCCTTCCGCATACCGTGGGCGGAGGAGGCCCTCATGTCGTGGGCCGGGCTGCGCGGCGCCGTGCCCATCATTTTGGCGACCATCCCCATGGTCACGGGCGTCGCCGACAGCCAGCGGATCTTCAACATCGTCTTCGTCCTGGTCGTCGTCTACACCCTCGTCCAGGGACCGACGCTGCCGTGGCTCGCCGGAAAGCTGCGCCTGGCCGCCAACTCCGACGCCGCCGACCTCGGCATCGAGTCGGCGCCCCTGGAGCGGCTGCGCGGACACCTGCTGTCCGTCTCCATCCCGGAGGGCTCGCGGATGCACGGCGTGGAGGTCGGCGAACTCCGGCTGCCCAAGGGCGCCGCCGTCACGCTCGTCGTCCGCGACGGCACCTCCTCCGTGCCCGCCCCGACCACCGTGCTGCGCAAGGGCGACGAACTCCTGGTGGTCGCCACCGACCCGGTGCGCGACGCCGCGGAGGCGCGCCTGCGGGCCGTCACCCAGGGCGGCAAGCTGGCCGGCTGGCTGGGCACCGCGGGCCCGGAAGCCCGTTAGCATGGACGCACAGACCATGTACGACCGACTCTGCCTGACGTAGAGCCGGCGCGACCGCAAAGCGGCCGCGGTCCCCTTGCAGCACAGTGCTTCGCAGCGCCCCGTCTGCTTGGCCCAGGGCCTCTCCTGGCGCGGACCGTAGGTATCACTCGGTTCCCGGCGCATGAGGACGGCTCTCGGCGCGCACCCCCTCGACCAGGAGGCCCGCGCTACCAGGCGGCAGAAAGGCGAGGACCGTGCCACAGAGGGACACGGTCACCGAACCCGGCACCCAGCGCGCCCCGCGCCCCGGCTACGGGCAGCTCCTGCGCACCCGCGGGGCCTGGACGTTCCTGCTTCCCGGCTTCGCGGCGCGCCAGCCGTTCGCGATGCTCACGATCTCCATCGTGCTGCTCGTGCAGCACACCACCGGCTCCTACGGCACCGCCGGCGCGGTCTCCGCGACGACCGGTGTCGCCATGGCGCTCTTCGCGCCCTACAGCGGCAAGCTGGCCGACCGCTTCGGGCAGCGCGCCGTACTGCTGCCCGGCGTGCTCGTGCACTCCGCGGCGGGCCTCACGCTCACCGCGCTCGCGCTGTCCGGAGCCCCTACGTGGACGCTGTTCCTGGCCGCCGTACCCACGGGTGCCTCGACACCGCAGATCGGGCCCATGGTGCGCGCCCGCTGGGGCGTGAAGCTGCAGGATTCACCGCTGATGCAGACGGCCGCCGCCTTCGAGTCGGTCACCGACGAGTTCACGTTCGTGCTCGGCCCGCTGTTCGCCACGGCCCTGTGCACCGGCATCGACCCGGCCGCGGGCCTGCTCACCGAGGCGGCGCTCACGCTCGTCGGCGGCCTCCTGTTCGCCGCCCAGAAGGGCACCCAGCCTCCCGTGGCCGGCCTGGAGGAGCACGCGCGCGTGCAGCACACCTCCGCGCTCCGCGTCCCCGGTGTGCGCGTGCTGATCGTCACGTTCCTCGGCATCGGCTCCGTCTTCGGCGGCATGCAGGTCTCGCTCGCCGCGTACACCGAGTCGATCGGCGAGCCCGGCCTCAACGGCGTCCTGTACGGGATCTTCGCCGCGGGCAACATGCTCTCCGGCCTGGTCTGCGGCGCCATCGCGTGGAAGATCGCCCCGCAGCGCCGGCTGCTCGTCGGCTACACGGCGCTCGCCGTCATGGCCTCGGGGCTGTGGGCGGCACAGTCCGTGGTGCTGCTCGCCGGGCTCGGCCTGCTGGTCGGCGTGTGCATCGCGCCGTCCCTGATCACGGGCTACACGCTGGTCGAGAAGATCGTCCCCGTGGGCTCCCGCACCGAGGCCTTCACCTGGCTGACCGGCGCGGTCGCGCTCGGTCAGGCGGCCGCCGTGTCGGTGGCCGGACAGCTGGAGGACCGCCTCTGGGACGGTGCCGGATTCCTCGTCCCGATGGGCGGCACGGTGCTCGCCCTGGTGGTCATGTTCCTGCTGCGCTCGCGGCTCACGCCGCCCTCCACGGGGCGGACCGTGGCACGTGGTGTGGGTCACCGCGAGCCCGTGGCAGTGGACTGATCCCGCGGAATAGGTCACTATGGATCGTCGTTAGCACTCAACGAGTGAGAGTGCCAGGAGGAAGACACAGTGCCGACTTACCAGTACCAGTGCACCGAGTGCGGCGAGGGCCTCGAGGCGGTGCAGAAGTTCACCGACGAGTCCCTGACCGTGTGCCCCGCATGCCAGGGTCGCCTGAAGAAGGTGTTCTCGGCCGTCGGTATCGTGTTCAAGGGCTCCGGCTTCTACCGCAATGACAGCCGCGGTTCCTCGTCGAGCAGCAGCCCGGCCTCGTCCTCGGCGTCGTCGTCCGGCTCGGAGTCGAAGTCCGCCGACTCGAAGTCCTCCTCGGACTCGAAGTCGTCGACGTCGACCTCTTCGAGCTCGTCCAGCTCCTCGAGCTCTTCGACGTCCTCCGCCGCGTAAGCGGCGCCGCGAATTCTTACGAGACCCTGTCGTCTTCGGACGACAGGGTCTTCGGCGTTCCCGGCGTGACTAGTGTGCTGCCCCATGGCGACCAACTCAGGGAACGTACACGCACATGCCGCCGCCGAGATCGGTGTGATCGGCGGCTCCGGCTTCTACTCGTTCCTGGACGACGTGACAGAGGTTCGCGTCGACACCCCCTACGGGCCACCGAGCGACTCGCTCTTCCTCGGTGAGGTGGCAGGGCGGCGGGTCGCCTTCCTGCCCCGGCACGGGCGCGGCCACCATCTGCCGCCGCACCGCATCAACTACCGCGCCAACCTGTGGGCGTTGCGTTCCGTGGGCGTGCGCCAGGTCCTCGGTCCGTGCGCGGTGGGCGGCCTGCGGCCCGAGTACGGGCCGGGGACGCTGCTCGTGCCCGACCAGTTCGTGGACCGTACGAAGGCGCGGGTGCAGACCTACTTCGACGGTGAGCCGCTGCCGGACGGAACCGTGCCGAACGTCGTGCACGTCTCGCCGGCCGACCCGTACTGCCCTGCCGGGCGCCGGGTCGCGGTGAAGGCCGCGCGCGGCAAGGGCTGGGAGCCGGTGGACGGCGGGACGCTCGTGGTCGTCGAGGGGCCCCGGTTCTCCACTCGCGCCGAGTCGAAGTGGCATGCCGCCATGGGCTGGTCGGTGGTCGGGATGACCGGGCACCCGGAGGCGATGCTCGCCCGTGAACTGGAGCTCTGCTACACGTCGTTGACCCTCGTCACGGATCTGGACGCGGGCGCGGAGAGCGGCGAGGGCGTCTCGCACGACGAGGTGCTCCAGGTCTTCGCGGCCAATGTGGACCGACTGCGGACGGTGCTGTTCGACGCGGTGGCGGCGCTGCCGGCGGACGCGGAGCGGGACTGCTCGTGCGCGTCGGCGCTGGGCGGGATGGATCCGGGGTTCCGGTTGCCGTGACGCCGGCCTTCGGCACTCGGTTCCGGCTGCCGGGACGCGGGGATCCGAGGCTGGGCTCGCGGCGCCGGGGCTCCCGACGCCGGAACTGTCCCTTCGGGTGAGGGAGTTGTCCACAACCACTCGGTAATGCACGGGCTCCGGCGGGATGCGGCGCGGCGGCGGATCGTGTTCGGCGAGACGGGCGCGGCGCCCGTCCGGCCCGACCGATCCGCAGGCGGTGACGACTGTGTCCGCATCTGTACCTGTCCCGTACGAGCTCGGCATTCCTCCGACGTCCGAGGTGCCGCCCTTCCCTCCCGTGCGGGTGCGCGGCGGGCGGTGGCGGCCGGGGCGCCCGGGCGGGCGCCGACGCCGGCCGGCCGTGGCGGCGGGGCTCGCCCTGACCGCCGCGGCGCTGGTGGCCGCGGTGCCGTCGTCCGGCGCGGGAGGCGGGCCCGAGCCCCCGCGGGCCGGGGCGGCGCCGGGCGGGCGGGCCGCCGCGTCCGCCGTGACGGTGTCGGCGCCCGTACGGATCGCGGACGCCGGGGCCGTGCGGCTGCTGCGGCCGGGCGACCGGGTCGACGTGGTGGCGGCGCGGGCGGACGGCGGGGCGGGGGTGCGGGTACTCGCGTCCGGCGCCCGCGTGGCCTCCGTTCCGAAGCCGGGGCCAACTCTCGGTCAAGGCGGCGGAGTCGGCGAAACCTCGGCGGCGGGCGGGGCGTTGGTGGTGCTGACGGTGGAACGCGCGACCGCGACGCGGCTCGCGGGCGCCGGAGCCGCCTCTAGGTTGGCGGTGACGGTGTGGTGACGTATCTCTCCCCAAGTCCCTCGTTCGAGCTACCGAATTGGACAGGTCTGACCCGAACTGTCGTAGGTTGCGGAAGCGTTTGCTCCACAACCTGGACATGTGAAGAGAGGCCTTCTGGTGAGCGAGAACAACGAACCGAGCCTGTGGGAAGGCTTCAAGGCCTTCCTCATGCGGGGCAATGTGATCGACCTCGCGGTCGCCGTGGTCATCGGCGCCGCATTCACCAACATCGTGAACGCGGTGGTGGAAGGGGTCATCAACCCGATCGTCGGCGCGTTCGGAACGCAGGATCTGAACAAGTACGCGTACTGCCTCAAGGGCTCGTGCAAACCCGGCAGCGACGACAGCATCCAGATCATGTGGGGCACGGTCCTCAGTGCCGCCATCAGCTTCATCATCACTGCGGCCGTCGTGTACTTCCTGATGGTGCTCCCGATGGCCAAGTATCTCGCCCGGCAGGCCGCGAAGAAGGCGGAGAAGGAAGGCACCCAGGAGGTCCTGGAGGTCTCCGAGCTGGAGGTGCTCAAGGAGATCCGCGACGCGCTCGTCGCGCAGCGCGGCTCGGGGCACACCGAGCCCTAGCGGGGCTCGCCGCGGCCCTTCAGATGTGGTGGGGCGGCTTCTCGTCGAGGAAGCGGGCCAGGTCGGCGGCGCTGTTGTCGGCGGCCGTCGGCCGCTCGCCCCAGCCGCGGTCCGTGTCGTCGGAGGACTGCGCCGTCAGCGGATCGTCGAAGATCAGCGCGGCCTTGGGGTCGCGCTTCTTCGGATCGCGCTTCTCGGGGTCGGGGGCGGGGCTGCTCATGGCTCCAGGGTACGTCGCCGGGGGCGACGGCCCCCGCGGCGCCGGGTCAGACGGCCGTGAGGCCGTGGGACTCGAAGATCGCCTTGGCGGAGGCGAGCTGCTCGGGGGTGGGCGAGGGGGTGTCGTGCAGCGTGAAGGTCTTGCCCAGCGCCTGCCACTTCGCCTCGCCGAGCTTGTGGAAGGGCAGCACGTCGACCCGGGAGACGTTGCCGAGGGAGCCCGCGAAGGCGGCGACGCCCTCGATGTTGGCGGGGTCGTCGGTCAGTCCCGGCACGAGCACGAAGCGCACCCACACGTTCTTGCCGAGGTCGGCGAGGCGGTGTGCGAAGTCGAGGGTGGGCTGCAGCGGGCGCCCGGTGACGTGCTTGTAGGTGGCGCGGTCCCAGGACTTGATGTCGAGCAGCACGAGGTCCACGTCACGCAGCAGGGCGTCGGTGGCGCGGACGCCGAGGAAGCCCGAGGTGTCGAGGGCGGTGTGCAGGCCCAGCTCGTGCTTGAAGCGGTGCAGCAGCTCGCCGGCGAAGACCGGCTGGAGCAGGGGTTCGCCGCCGCTGATGGTGGCGCCGCCGCCGGCCGCCTCGATGAACCGGGTGTACTTGGCGGCTTCGGCGACGATCACGTCGGCGGCGGTGCGCTTGCCGTTGCGCATCTTCCAGGTGTCGGGGTTGTGGCAGTACAGGCAGGTCAGCGGGCAGCCGGAGAGGAACGTCACGAAGCGGGTGCCCGGCCCGTCGACGCCGGTCGACAGGTCCCAGGAGTGCACCGAGCCCTCGATGGGCCGACGGGTCGCGGCGGCGGCCGGGGTCGCGGCGTCGTTCGCGGTGAGGTTCTGGGTGAGCAGCACGGTCATGGCGTTCCTCCTCGTGTCCTGCGGGGTGTCTCGGTCGGGAGGAGCGGCTCAGAGGGAGCCGTGGAAGGTGCGGTTGATGACGTCCAGCTGCTGCTCGCGCGTCAGGCGGACGAAGTTCACCGCGTACCCGGAGACCCGGATGGTCAGCTGTGGGTAGTTCTCCGGGTGCTCCATGGCGTCCTCGAGCGTCGCCTTGTTCAGGACGTTGACGTTCATGTGGAAGCCGTCGCTGGCCATGAAGCCGTCGAGCACGCCGGACAGGTTGCCGATCCGCTCGGTGGGCGTGCGGCCCAGGGCGTCCGGGGTGATCGTGTTGGTCAGCGAGATGCCGTCCTCGGCGTCGTCGTAGGGCAGCTTCGCGACGGACAGGGCGGAGGCGATGTAGCCGTGCTCGTCGCGCCCGTTCATCGGGTTGGCGCCGGGGGCGAACGGGGTGCCGGCGCGGCGGCCGTCCGGGGTGTTGCCGGTCTTCTTGCCGTAGACGACGTTCGAGGTGATCGTCAGCACCGACTGGGTGTGCACGGCGTTCCGGTAGGTCGGGTGCTTGCGGACCTTCTCCATGAAGCCGTGGACGATGCGCTTGGCGATGTCGTCGACCCGGTCGTCGTTGTTGCCGTAGGCCGGGTAGTCGCCCTCGATCTCGTAGTCGACGGCGAGGCCGGTCTCGTCGCGGATCACCTTGACCTTGGCGTGCTTGATCGCCGACAGGGAGTCCGCGGCGACCGAGAGGCCCGCGATGCCGCACGCCATGGTGCGCAGGATCTCCTGGTCGTGCAGGGCCATCTCGATGCGCTCGTAGGCGTACTTGTCGTGCATGTAGTGGATGACGTTGAGCGCGTGGACGTAGGTCCGCGCCAGCCAGTCGAGCATCGCGTCGTACCGCTCGGCGACGACCGCGTAGTCGAGGTACTCGCCCTCGATGGGCTCGAAGCCCTCGACGACCCGCTTGCCGGACTTCTCGTCGCGGCCGCCGTTGATCGCGTAGAGGAGCGCCTTGGCGACGTTCACGCGGGCGCCGAAGAACTGCATCTGCTTGCCGACGGCCATCGCGGAGACGCAGCAGGCGATGGCGGTGTCGTCGCCGTACTTGGGGCGCATCAGCTCGTCGGACTCGAACTGGATGGCCGAGGTATCGATGGCGACCTGGGAGGCGAAGTCCTTGAAGCCCTTGGGGAGCTCGCGCGACCAGAAGACCGTCAGGTTCGGCTCGGGGGCCGGGCCGAGGTTGTAGAGGGTCTGCAGGGCGCGGAAGGTGGTGCGCGAGACGAGCGGGCGGCCGTCCTCGCCGATGCCGGCCATGGACCAGGTGACCCAGGTCGGGTCGCCGGAGTAGAGGTCGTTGTACTCGGGGGTGCGCAGGAAGCGGACGATGCGGAGCTTGATGACGAAGTCGTCGATGAACTCCTGGGCCTCGGACTCGGTGATCCGGCCGGCCTCGATGTCGCGCTGCAGGTAGATGTCGAGGAAGTTGTCGATGCGGCCGATCGACATGGCCGCGCCGTTCTGCTCCTTCACGGCGGCGAGGTAGGCGAAGTACAGCCACTGAACGGCCTCGCGGCCGGTGGTGGCCGGGCCCGAGATGTCGTAGCCGTACGACATGGCCATGGCCTTGAGCTCGTTCAGCGCCTTGATCTGCTCGGAGATCTCCTCGCGGTCCCGGATGATGTGCTCGGTGGGCCAGGCGGTGGCGAGTTCGTCCTTGTCGGCCTGCTTGGCGGCGATGAGGCGGTCGACGCCGTAGAGGGCGACGCGGCGGTAGTCGCCGATGATGCGGCCGCGCCCGTAGGCGTCCGGGAGGCCGGTGATGATGCCGGAGGAGCGGCAGGCACGGATCTCGGGGGTGTAGGCGTCGAAGACGCCCTCGTTGTGGGTCTTGCGCAGGTGGGTGTAGATGTCGCTGACCTGGGGGTCGGCCTCGTAGCCATAGGCGTTCAGGGCGCCCTCGACCATGCGCCAGCCACCGTTGGGCATGATCGCGCGCTTGAGCGGGGCGTCGGTCTGGAGGCCCACGATGAGGTCGTTGTGATTCGCGGGCGTGCCGTCGATGTAGCCGGGCCTGAAGGCGTCGATACGGGACGGGGTCTGCACGTCCACGTCGTGGATGCCGCGCTCGATCTCGTCCGGGAACATCCCGAGGAGCTTCTCCCAGACGGCGGTGGTGCGTTCGGTCGGTCCCGCGAGGAAGGAGCCGTCGCCCTCGTAGGGGGTGTAGTTCTGCTGGACGAAGTCGCGGACGTCGACGGCGTCGCGCCACAGCCCTCCCTTGAAGCCGTCCCAGGCCTCGCCGTGCGTCGTCTTTTCCGCGGGAGTGGCAGTCATCTGCGGCACCTTCCCCATCTCTTCGACCGGTGGGTTGCTACGTGTTCATTGCACTCCCGCGGGGCCTGCCGGAGGGGCGGCAATGGTCCTGAGTTCAGGACCGTAGGACCCTGCTGCGGGCCGGAAAACCCCGACACCTCCCGGCTGACCTGGGGTTTTCCTCGGGACTTTCGACCCCTGTTCGCTTGTGAATACATTCACAAGAAATGTGCCGGTTCTCCGGGACCCCGGCCGTGGCCGCACATGCGTGGACTGCGTGCCGATTCCCCCACGCCGCGGCCCGATCTGCTGGGGTGGGCGCATGACGTCCACGCCAGACAAGCGCTCCCCGATCCGCCGCATGGTCGAGAGGGGGCGCGACGAGGAACACCGGGCCGCGTCCCCGCTGGAGCTGTTCTTCGACCTCTGTTTCGTCGTCGCCGTCGCGCAGGGCGGGGCGGAGCTGGTGCACGCGATCGCGGAGGGGCACTCGGGCGCCGGCGTGATCGACTACGCGCGCGTCTTCTTCGCGATCTGGTGGGCGTGGATGAACTTCACCTGGTTCGCCTCGGCCTACGACAACGACGACGCGCTCTACCGCGTGATCACGCTCGTCCAGATCGCGGGCGTCCTGGTGCTCGCGGCCGGTGTCTCCCAGGCGTTCGCGCACGACAATTACCTGGTGGTCTTCCTGGGCTACCTGGTCATGCGGGTCGCCATGGCCACGCACTGGCTGCGGGCCGCCGCCTCCACCACGGGAGCCGAACGCCGGGTGGCCCTGCGGTACGCGGGCGGAGTGCTCGCCTGCCAGGTCGGCTGGCTGGCCCTGCTGTTCACACCCAAGGCGGCGCAGGGCTGGGTGTTCCTGGCGATGGCGATCCTGGAGATGTGCGTCCCCGTGTACGCGGAGCGGGACCGGCAGACGTCCTGGCACCCGCATCACATCGCCGAGCGCTACGGCCTGTTCACGATCATCGTGCTCGGCGAGACGATCGCCGCGGCGACGGTCGCGGTGAAGTCCGGCATCGAGGAGAACGACGCGCTCGGCGAGCTCCTGCCGATCGCCGCGGGCGGCCTCCTCGTCGTATTCGCCGCCTGGTGGATCTACTTCGCGGTGCCGATCCACGACCGGCTGCGCAGCAACCGCCAGGCGTTCGTGTGGGGCTACGGGCACTTCTTCATCCTCGCGTCGGCGGCGTCGATCGGAGCGGGCATCGAGGTCGCCGTCGAGCAGGCCGTGGGCAAGGCGCACATCTCCACGGCCGCGGCCTCCGCCGCCGTGACCGTCCCGACGGCGGTGTTCCTGCTCCTGGTGTGGGCTCTGCACGCGCGGTTCTTCAAGGCGGGGGCCGCCCAGCAGATGACCTTGCCGGTCAGTGCGCTGCTGGTGCTCGCGTGCACGTTCGCGGGGCACTGGGCGGTGCTCGCGGCGGGGATCGTCGCGGCACTCACGGTGGTGGTCGGAGTGACGCTGTCCGCGCGCGGCGGCGAGCCGCGGCCCGCCACCTGACCGACTCCGGCCGACACCCCCCGGCGGCGCCCCGGAAAGCGCCGCCGGTGGTACACCGGGCAGCGCCCCCTGCGGCGCCCCGGACAGCGCCCCGGACTGGCCCGGGCCCGGCGCCAACTGCCGTGGTAGGCATGGCACATGACGCCACGCAACGATGCCCTCACCGATGTCCCCGGCCTGCGCGTCGGACACGCCACCCGCGTCGGCAACGGATTCCTGACCGGTACGACGGTCGTGCTCGCCCCCGAGGGCGGCGCGGTCACTGCCGTGGACGTACGCGGCGGTGGCCCCGGCACCCGGGAGACCGACGCGCTCGACCCGCGCAATCTCGTGCAGCGGATCGAGGCGATCGTGCTCACGGGCGGCAGCGCGTTCGGGCTCGACTCCGCGGCGGGCGTGATGGCGTGGCTGGAGGAGCGGGGGCGCGGGGTCCCGGCCGGCGCCCGCCCGGGAGAGGTGGTGCCGGTGGTGCCCGCGGCGTGCGTGTTCGACCTCGGCCGGGGCGGCGACTGGCGGGCCCGGCCGGACGCGGCGACGGGCCGCGCCGCGGTCGAGGCCGCCGCCGCGACGGAGCCGGGCGCCCCCGTCCAGGAGGGCAACATCGGCGCGGGCACCGGCGCGCTCGTCGGGAAGCTGCGCGGCGGCATCGGCACCGCCTCCACGGTCCTCGACTCCGGGATCACGGTCTCCGCGCTGGTCGTCGCGAACGCCGCGGGCTCCGCCGTGGACCCGGCCACCGGGGCGCTGTACGGCGAGTTCTTCGCGGGGCGCGGACCGGTGACGTACCCGACGCCGGAGGCGCACGAGGCGGCGAGCAAGCGGATCGCGGAGGTGTCCGCGGCCAACGGCGTACAGCCCCTCAACACCACCCTCGCCGTCGTCGCCACCGACGCCGACCTCACCCGCGCCCAGGCGCAGAAGGTCGCCGGTACCGCGCACGACGGGATCGCGCGGGCCGTACGCCCGGTGCACCTGCTGAACGACGGGGACACGGTGTTCGCGCTCGCCACCGGGGAGCGGCCGCTCGACGCCGCGAACCCGCTCGCCCTCAACGAGGTGCTCGCGGCCGGTGCCGACCTCGTGACGCGGGCGATCGTGCGGGCCCTGCGCACGGCGGAGTCCGTGTCGGCCGGCGGCCGCACCCACCTCTCGTACGGCGATCTCTACGGGGGCCCGTCCGACGCCGTGTAACAGAGATCCACCACCGCGTAACAGAACTGCCCCTGTGGCTGCGTTCACAACAACCGGAAGGAACCCCTCCGGCCGTCTCGCGCTCTTCCCTCACATCGGTAGAGAAGCTGCGGAACAGCAGAAACCACGAAAAGGGGAGCAGACCGTGAGCAGGCAGAACATAGCCGTCGTGTGCGCGGCCCTCGCCGTCGGCGCACTGACCCTCACGGCCTGCGGCGGCGACGCCACCGCCAGCGACGACAGGGGCGGCGACGCCCCGAAGATCGCCATCTCCGCCAAGGACGGCTCGACCGGCGCATCGATCAACGCGACGGGCGTGAAGGTCAGCGACGGCAAGCTGACCCGCGTGAAGATGACCGAGTCGACGAGCGGCAAGACCGTCCCCGGCACGATCACGGCGAACGGCGCGGCATGGAAGCCGAAGGAGCAGCTGGAGCGCGGCACCAAGTACCGGATCTCCGCGTCCGCCAAGGACGACGGCGGGCACAAGGCCGCCGCCAACTCCATCTTCACGACGGTCTCCGGCGCCAACAGCTTCATCGGCACCTACACGCCGGACGACGGGTCGACGGTCGGCGTCGGGATGCCGGTCTCCTTCACGTTCGACAAGTCGATCACCAACAAGAAGGACGTGCAGTCGCACATCACGGTGACGTCCAGCAGCGGCCAGAAGGTCGTCGGCCACTGGTTCGGCGCGCAGCGCCTCGACTTCAGGCCCCAGGAGTACTGGAAGGCCGGCTCCAAGGTCACCATGAAGATCGACCTCGACGGCGTCGAGGGCGCCAACGGGGTGCACGGCGTGCAGGACAAGACGGTGAGCTTTACCGTCGGCCGCGCGCAGGTCTCCACGGTCGACGCGAACACGCAGGAGATGACGGTCGTCCGCGACGGCAAGACGATCAAGACGGTCCCCGTCTCCACCGGAAGCAACCAACACCCGACGTACAACGGGCAGATGGTGATCTCCGAGAAGTTCGTCCAGACGCGCATGAACGGCGACACGGTCGGCTTCGGCGGCGAGTACGACATCGCGGACGTGCCGCACGCCATGCGCCTGTCCCAGTCCGGGACGTTCATCCACGGCAACT
The DNA here is from genome assembly GCF_044453445.1 of Streptomyces sp. NPDC051684. Lineage (NCBI taxonomy): Bacteria > Bacillati > Actinomycetota > Actinomycetes > Kitasatosporales > Streptomycetaceae > Streptomyces > Streptomyces sp. NPDC051684. The sequence continues at coordinate 78,427 of NZ_JBITCS010000034.1, forward strand.
ACTGGAGCTCGCCCGGCATCTTCGGCTCGCAGGGCACCAGCCACGGCTGCGTCGGCATGCGCGACGTGAAGGGCGCCGGCGGCGACACGACCGCCAAGTGGTTCTTCGACAACTCGCTCGTCGGCGACGTCGTCGTCATGAAGAACTCGCACGACGAGACGATCGCGCCCGACAACGGCCTGAACGGCTGGAACATGGCGTGGAGCCAGTGGAAGGCGGGCAGCGCCTCCTGACCCCAGGGCACTCTCACCGACACGGGCCGCGCGGGAACCTCCCGCGCGGCCCGCGCGTTGCCCAGGCACGTTGCTCAAAACCCGTTCCCCGTTTGTCATTTCACGGGCAGGAAGTCCGACCGACGGACTACGGTATGCACCCACGAGGTGACACGAAGCAATACTGGGAGGTGCCTTGAGCGCTCCGCATGACTCCGGCCCCGGTATCGGGTTCGGGACGGAACCGGACGCGTCACCCGAAGCACAGCTCGGGCGGCTCCTCGGACGCGCGCTCAACTCCTTCGACCTGCCCGACGAGGCACTGGAGCGGCTCGACGGCGCACTCGCGTACGCGGGCTCCCTGCACTCGGCCCACCACAGCGCGGGCCGCCACCGCGAGACATACCGGCACAACTGGCTGCTGATCGACGGCGGTTCGCTCACCCTCTGGGAGCTCGTGCACAACACGGGCCGGGACGGCACACCGCAGCACGAGGTCTACGTGTCCGAGGACGAGCTGCACCTGGCGACGGGACGCCTTCCGCTGCCCCAGGGAGCCGAGCCGGAGTTCGACCTCCACGTCCCCATGGCCCCCGTCGCACTCGCCCCGCCCCCGCCGCTGCACCGCACCTTCGGCGCCGCCGACCCGGACAGCTCCGTCGACCACGCCCGCCGCCTGCTGCGCCGCGCGGAGAACCCGGACGTCACGACGCGCCCCGGCCCCGGCACGGCCCGGCTGCTGCGCGAGGCGTGCGCACACCACATCACCCAGGCCTTCGGCGCCCGCGTCAGCCACGGCTTCGCGCTGTACGAGCACGCGTTCCTGCTGCGCGACGACTGCGAACTCAGTCTCTGGGAGGTCGAGCACACGGCGACGCCGGACGGGCGGCACAAGTGCGAGGTGTACGCGACGCAGGAGGCGGCGCGGGCGGCGATCGAACAGCGGGCGTCGACGCACCCACGGGCGCGCCGGTAACACTCCCCGGCCCCGGCCGGACTACCGGCGGCTGAACTCCCGTACAAGCCCCGCGAAAGCGTCCTGCTCATCGGCCGTCAGCGGCACCGACTCCAGCGCGGGCGCCCGGGACTGCGCCGGCAGCACACCCATCGGCAGCTGCGTCCGCGCCCGCGGTGGATCGAAGGCGACGGTGCGCACCAGGCGGACCAGTCCGATCACCCAGGCCACGGCCGCAAGAGCGACCAGGGCCAGGCCCAGCTGCTGAAGGATCGACACGTGCTCAGGCATGCGTTCCAGTGAACACCACGGTCCGGGACTTTGGTCCCGGACCGTGACGTATCTCGCAAGGCTCCGCAGGCCTCACCAACCATGCCAACCGCACCCATCACGCCGATTGCGGCAGACCTCACACCTTCGCGGGTTGCGCCGCCGTGGGCTCCGTGGCGGTCACCGGCTGCGACGCGGCGTGCACGGCCTCCGGCTGCCCGGCGGCGGCCGGCTGCTTGCGCACCGACTTGAGCAGGACGGTCAGCGCCGCCGTGACGCACGTACCGGCCGCGATCGCCACCAGGTACAGCCAGGCGTTGCCGATCAGCGGGACCACGAAGATGCCGCCGTGCGGGGCGCGGAGCGTGGCGTCGAAGGTCATCGACAGGGCGCCGGTGACCGCGCCGCCCGCCATGGAGGCGGGGATCACGCGCAGCGGGTCGGCCGCGGCGAACGGGATGGCGCCCTCGGTGATGAAGGAGGCGCCGAGGACCCAGGCCGCCTTGCCGTTCTCCCGTTCGGTCTTGGTGAAGAGCTTGCCGCGCACCGTGGTGGCGAGGGCCATTGCCAGCGGCGGCACCATGCCCGCGGCCATCACGGCGGCCATCACCTTGAGCGAGCCGTCCGTGGGGTTGGCGAGACCGCCGACCGCGAAGGCGTAGGCACATTTGTTCAAGGGACCGCCGAGGTCGAAGCACATCATCAGGCCGAGGATGACGCCGAGGACGATCGCGTTGGCGCCGGACAGGGAGTTCAGCCAGTCCGTCAGGGCGCTCTGCAGGGAGGCGATCGGCTTGCCGATCACCACGAACATCAGGAAGCCGACGACGATCGAGGAGAGCAGCGGGATCACGACCACCGGCATGATGCCGCGCAGCACGGCCGGAACGTTCACCTTCTGGATCGCCATGACCACGGCGCCCGCGATGAGACCGCCGACCAGGCCGCCCAGGAAGCCCGCGTTGGTGGTCACCGCGATCGAGCCGGCGACGAAGCCGGGCACGAGTCCCGGGCGGTCCGCCATGCCGTACGCGATGTAGCCGGCGAGGACCGGGACCAGGAAGGCGAAGGCCGCCTGGCCGGTGTAGAAGAGCAGTGCGGCCCAGCTGGTCGTCGAGCCCCAGTCGAAACTGTTGAGCAGCGTCTGGACCTTGACGTCGGCGACCTCGTAGCCGCCGAGCGCGAACCCGAGCGCGATCAGCAAGCCACCCGCCGCCACGAACGGCACCATGTAACTGACGCCCGACATCAGCCACTTGCGGAGCTTTGTGCCGTAACCATCCGTGGAGTCGCCGGAGTTGTCCACAGGTGTGGACGACGAGGGGGCGGCGTGGGCCGTGGTCTCGCCGCGGGATGCCTTGTCCCGGACCTCCGCGATGAGTTCGGCGGGGCGGTTGATGCCCGCCTTGACGCCGACGTCGACCGTGGGCTTGCCGGCGAAGCGTTCCTTCTCGCGGACGGGGACATCGTGGGCGAAGATCACGCCGTCGGCGGCCGCGATGATGGCCGGGTCGAGGCGGGTGAAGCCGGAGGAGCCCTGTGTTTCGACGACGAGTTCGACGCCGTCGGTGTCGCGGCCGGTGTTCTCCAGGGACTCGGCCGCCATGTAGGTGTGGGCGATGCCGGTGGGGCAGGAGGTGACTGCGACGATCTTGAAGGCCTCCTCCGGTGCCGCCGGGGCTTCCGGCGTCGGCGGGGCTTCCGGCGTCGGCGGGGCTTCCGGCGTCGGCGGGGTTTCCTCCTCCTTCGCGGGCTCCGGTGCCGGTTCGGGAGACGGCTCGTCGCCGCGTATCAGGGCCGCCGCTGCCTCCGCGTCCGTTGACGCGCGCAGGGTCGTCTTGAAGTCCTCGTCCATCAGTTGGCGGGCCAGGGAGGAGAGGATCGTGAGGTGGGCGTCGTCCGCGCCCGCGGGGGCCGCGATCAGGAAGATCAGGTCGGCGGGGCCGTCGGGGGCGCCGAAGTCGATGCCCTCGGCGCTGCGGCCGAAGGCGAGCGTCGGCTCGGTGACGTGTTCGCTGCGGCAGTGCGGGATGCCGATGCCGCCGTCGAGGCCGGTCGGCATCTGGGCCTCGCGGGCCGCGACGTCGGCGAGGAAGCCGTCGAGGTCGGTGACCCTGCCGAGGGTCACCATGCGCTGCGCCAGCGACCTGGCCGCCGCGTCCTTCGTTTCGGCGGACAGGTCGAGGTCGACCAGGTCCGCGGTGATCATCTCCGTCATCGCGGGCTCCTTTGCCTACGCATGCGTGGGGCTGCGGGTTGGGGTGACTTCCGTACGTGCGACGGCGGCGGCGTCGTCATCGCGCCGGCTCCTTCAGGGGGCGGTCCACCGGGACCTCGGCCGTCAGTTCCACCGCGTCCGGGCGGAGGTCCTGCGGCGTCGGCATCGCGCTGCCCGGCAGCTGGACCGCCGCCGCGCCATGGGCGACCGCCGAGGCCAGCGCCTTCGGGCCTTCGCCGCCCGCGATCAGGAAACCGGCGAGGGAGGAGTCGCCGGCGCCGACGTTGCTGCGCACCGCGTCGACGGGCGCCGAGGCGAACCAGGCGCCGCTCGCGTCGACCAGGAGCTGGCCGTCCGCGCCGAGGGAAGCGAGCACGGCGACCGCGCCCGACTCCCGTAGTTCCTCGGCCGCCTTGACCGCGTCGCCGACCGTGGTGAGCGGGCGGCCGACGGCCTCGGCGAGTTCCTCGGCGTTGGGCTTGACGACGTCGGGGCGCATCCGGAGGGCGGCAAGGAGCGCGGGTCCGGACGTGTCGAGCGCGATGCGGGCGCCTGCCGCGTGCGCGCGGGCGACCAACTCGGCGTACCAGGAGGGCTCCAGGCCGCGCGGCAGGCTGCCGCAGCAGGCGATCCAGTCGGCGCCCGCGGACCGCTGCCGCACGACGTTCAGCAGCGACTCGGCTTCCGCGGCGGTCAGTTCGGGGCCCGGGGCGTTGATCTTCGTGAGGGTGCCGTCCGCTTCCGCGAGGGCGATGTTCGAGCGGGTGTGGCCCTCGACCGGGACGGGGGCGACCTCGATGCCCTGCCCGTCGAGGAGTTCGGCGACCAGGGCGCCGGGCGCGCCGCCCAGCGGAAGGACGGCCAGTGTGGGGGCTCCGGCGGCGGCCACGGCCCGCGACACGTTGACGCCCTTGCCGCCCGGGTCCATGCGCTCGCCGCTCGCGCGGACGACCTCGCCGCGGTCGAGGCCGGGGACCTCGTAGGTGCGGTCGAGGGAGGGGTTGGGGGTGACGGTGAGGATCATGCGGGTGCCGTTGCCTTCGTGCTCGGGGTGGTGCGGGTGGTGCCGGTGCGGGGTGCCGGTCATACGCGGTGCACCTCCGTGCCGCCCGCCTCGATCGCCGCGGCGTCCTCGGGGGCCAGCCCGGTGTCCGTGATCAGCAGGTCGACGTCGGCGAGGCCACCGAAGCGGGCGAAGTGCTCCTGGCCCCATTTCGCGGAGTCGGCGAGCAGGACGACGCGGCGGGCGGCGGCGACGGTGGCCCGCTTCACGGACGCCTCGGCGAGGTCGGGCGTGGTGAGTCCGGCCTCGGTGGAGAAGCCGTTGGCCGCGAGGAAGAGGACGTCCGCGCGGATCTCTCCGTACGCGCGCAGAGACCAGGCGTCGACGGCGGCGCGGGTGCGGTGGCGGATGCGGCCGCCGACGAGGTGCAGTTGGATGCCGGGGTGGTCGGCGAGGCGGGCCGCGGTGGGCAACGAGTGGGTGACGACGGTCAGTTCGGCTTCCAGCGGGAGCGCGGCCGCGAGCCGGGAGACCGTCGATCCGGCGTCGAGGATCACGCTGCCCTCGGCCGGCAGTTCGGCGAGCGCGGCGTGGGCGATGCGGTCCTTCTCGTCGGCCGCGGTGCCCTCGCGCTCGGCGAGGTCGGGTTCGAAGTCGAGGCGTCCGGCCGGGATGGCGCCGCCGTGCACGCGCCGGACGAGGCCCGCGCGGTCGAGGGCCTTCAGGTCGCGCCGGATGGTCTCGGCGGTGACCTGGAACTCCTCGGCGAGCGACAGCACGTCGACCCGGCCGCCGTCGCGGGCGAGGCGGAGGATCTCCTGCTGGCGCTCGGGTGCGTACATGTCCGGTTACCTGTGCTCTCGTCTGCGGATCTGCCCGAATGTGTGGCTCATTTCTGAGGCTACGGCCGGATTTCCAGAAAGTAAACAGGTTCGGGCATTCGACAAACACAAACGGGCATGGGTCGTGGTCTGCGCGTACGAGACAGGGCCCGGCCCTCCGGCGAGGAGGACCGGGCCCTGTGCGCGGCGGGCGGCGGGCGGCGGGCGGCGGGCGGCGGGCGGCTACTGGCCCATCACGTACTTCACGGTCGGGCCCGTGGTCCAGCCGCCGTCCACGGCCAGCTCGGCGCCGGTCATGTACGAGGAGTCGTCCGACAGCAGGAACACGACGGCCTTCGCGATCTCGTCGGCCTCGCCGACGCGGCCCATCGGGGTGTTCGGGTAGTTCCCCTCGCCCTGCTGGATGCCGACCTGCGCGGTCATCGGGGTGTACGTCATGCCGGGGTGCACGGAGTTGACGCGGATGCGGGCCGTGCCCTGCTCGACCGCCGCGATCTTGGTGAGGCCGCGGACGCCCCACTTCGAGGCGCCGTACGAGGAGGTGAGCGCGAGGCCCATCAGGCCGGCCGCGGAGGAGATGTTGACGATGGAGCCGCCGCCGGCCTCCTTCATCGCGGGGACGACGGCCTTCATGCCCGCGAAGACGCCGACGAGGTTGACGTCGAGGACCTGGCGGAAGCGTTCCACGCTCTCCGTCTCGAACGGCATGCCCGTAGAGATTCCGGCGTTGTTGACCAGGCCGTCGAGGCCGCCGAACTCGGTGGTGGCGTGGGCGAGGGCGGCCTGCCACTCGGTCTCCGACGTGACGTCGAGGTGGACGTAGCGGGCGGTTTCGCCGAGGTCGGTGGCGAGGGCCTTGCCTTCCTCGTCGAGGACGTCGCCGATGACGATGTTGGCGCCGGCGGTGGTGGCGATGCGGGCGATTTCGGCGCCTATGCCGCGGGCTCCGCCGGTGATCAGGACCGTCTTGCCGGTGAGGTTGTTCATTTCGGCTCCCTTTGGATTCGGTTCCCCGTGGTTGACGACTCGGGGCTCCGCCCCGGACCCCGCGCCTCAAGCGCCGGCGGGGCTGGATTGTTTGGCTCACGTCCCCCGTGGTTGACGACTCGGGGCTCCGCCCCGGACCCCGCGCCTCAAGCGCCGGCGGGGCTGGATTGTGCTGACGTCCGCGCTTCGGCCGCCGGAGTGTCGCGCGCCGAAGTGTCGAGTACCGGGTCGATCCGGTTCAGGCACTCCAGGGCCAGCGCCGCCGGGCCCCGCGGGCCCGGCGGGGGTGCGTCCGAGTGGGACCAGGTTTCGACCGCGACCCGCACCGCCGTGGTCGCCAGCCCGGCGAGCAGGCGCAGGTGCAGGTCGGGGGTGGCCGGTCCGCCCGTGCGGGTCGCGAGGACCGTGAGGAGGGTCGACTCCGAGACGCGGCACGTGTCGCTCCAAACGGCTCGCAGCGCCGGGCTCTCGTCGGTGAGGCGGAGCAGGGCGCGGACCCAGTGGAGGGAGGCCGCGTTCGCCGGGTCGTCGCCGGTGAGCGCGTGTTCGGCGGCGTACCGCAGCGCGGCGGGGACCGGCAGGTCGGCCGGTGCCTCGCGGACGGCCTCCGCCCACTGGTGGGCCCCGGCGTCGAGGAGCGGCGCGACCGATTCCTCCTTGGTCGCGAAGTAGCGGTAGAAGGTGCGCGGCGCGATGCCCGCCGCCCGCGCGATGTCCTCCGCGCGCGTGGCCCGCAGGCCGTCCCGCGTGAACAGTTCGGCCGCGGTGCGGGCGATGTCCTGGCGCGTGGCGGCCTTGCGTCGCTCCGTCAGCGTCGGGATCGTCACCGCAGTACCTGCCATACGGGCATGGTATGCCTCTATGGCACAATCTGCCACTGCCAAGTAATGACCATGCCAAGTGGATCGACCCCGATCGAAACAACCCGGGTCGATCCGGATCGATCCGGATCGACCAACCCACGTGAGCGAGGCGAGAGCGGTGCGGCGGCGGCACTTTCTGAGGACGACGGGCCTGGCCGGAGCAGGGGCGGGCGCCCTGGCCCTGACCGGCTGCGGTGCGGGCGACGGGAGCGACAGCGCAGACGGCGAAAAGGTCACGCTCGACCTCCTCGTGTCGAGCTACGACAAGAGCGTCGGCGCCTCCATCGGCGACCAGTGGGACGACGTCGTACGGGCCTTCGAGAAGAGGCACCCGGACATCCACGTCGAGGTGGAGCGCGTCCCGTTCCTCAAGATCGACGCGGTCCTCGCCCGCCGGGTCAAGGACGGCCGCGCGCCCGACATCGCCCAGGGCCACCTCTTCGCCCCGTACGCCGAGGACCGCCTGCTGTACTCGGCGGAGCAGCTCTTCGACGTCCCCACGGAGGCGAACTTCGTCCGCTCGTTCGCCGACGCGGGCCGGGTCGACTCCGTGCAGTACGGCATCCCGATCCTCGCCAGCACCCCGCGCCTCTTCTACAACACGGGCCTGTTCGAGCGGGCCGGCCTCGCGGGCCCGCCCCGCTCCTGGGCCGAACTCCGCGCCGCCGCACGGGCCTTGAAGACCATCGGCGTGCCCACCCCGTACGCCCTCCAGTTCGGCCCCGAGGCCGCGGAGGACGAATTCCTCGCGTGGCTGCTCTCGGGCGGCGGCGGTTACGGGGACGTCGACGGGTACGACTTCGGCGCCGCCGAGAACAAGGCGACGCTGACCTGGCTGCGCGACGAACTGGTCCGGCCCGGACTCGCGGGCGCCGACCCGGGCAGGCTCACCAGGACGCAGGCGTACGCCCAGTTCCTCGCGGGAAAGGCCGGCATGCTCATCGCCCACCCGGTGCTGCTCGGCGCCGCCGACAAGGCGCGGCTGCCGTACGCGCACGCCGCGTTCCCGCTCATGGAAGGGAACGAGGCGGCGCCGCCGGTGGGGCTCAACGACTGGATGATGGCGTTCAGGAGCGGCGGCCATGTGACGGAGGCCGGGAAGTTCCTGACGTTCCTGTTCGGCACCGGCTCGGCGAAGACGTACGGGGGCGCGCAGGCCACGCTTCCGGTGACCGTGACGGCCTCCGACGAACTGCGCGCGGACCGTTCGCAGCGGAAGCTGTGGAAGTTCGTCGACCAGATGCCGGACGCGGAGTTCCACCCGGTGGGCCTGCGCTCATGGCCCAAGGTGCGCGCCGCGGTGCGCGAGCGGATCGGCCGGGCGGTGGCTCCCGGCGGCAGCCCCGCCCGGGTCCTGGAGGACCTGGACAACGTGAGCCCCCTTTAGAGCCCCATTTGGAGCCCCTCCGGCGATTGAGGAGCGGGACCCGGGGCAGAGCCCCGCGACCGTCACACCAACTCCCGCTCCACAGCCACGTCCTCCACCTCGACATCCTCGACGTCCCCCGAAACAATCTCACCCGAACCGCCGGAGGCCTTCGGCAGCGCGAACATCAGCGCGAAGAGCCCGACGAGGACCCCCGCCACCCACACCAGCGCGCTGCGGAACCCGTCCACGAACGCCGCGTTGCCGACGCCCTGCGCGAACTTGTCCTCCACCACGTTGAAGAAGACGACGGAGGCGAGGCTGAGGCCGAGTTGCATGTAGAGCATCCAGGTCAGGAAGAAGATGCCGGTGGCGATACCGAAGACGGTCTGCACGGCGATGCCGGGCGCCATTCCAGGCCCGCGATGTTCCACTCGGTCAGCAGCGCGCCGAGCAGCGGCCCGGTCACGGCGCCCATGCCGACGATCGCGCCGAACAGGCCGAAGACCTTTCCGCGTTCGTGCGCGGGGAACGTCGCGTGCACGATCGAGAGGACCTGCGGCACCATCATCGCCGCCATGCCGCCCTGCACAATGCGCGAGGCGACCAGCATCTCGGGGTTCGCGGCGAAGCCGCACAGCGCGGAGGCGACCGTGAATCCGGCAACCCCGAGCAGGAAGAGCCTTCCCCAAGCTCTCAACTACGTTCGAGCAGGGGAGACCCCATTCGGCCGAAGATGTCGCCGAGCCGGCCGCCCGTGATCAGCAGCGCGGCGAAGGCGAGCGCGTAACCGGCGGTGATCCACTGGATCTGTCCGGTCGAGGCGCCCTCGTCGTGCTGGATGGTCGGCAGGGCGACGTTGACGATCGTGACGTCGACGAGGTCCATGAAGGCCGCCGTCATCACGATGGCGAGGGCGAACCAGCGCCTGCGCGAGGGGTCTCGGGTGGGGTCTGCGGTCGGGGCCGCGGTGGAGGTCATACGAAAAAGCCAGAAGCCATCTAGGGCTTGTCGTTTGGATCAGGCCGGATCAGGGAGCGGGGCCTGGTGCGTGCGATCGCAAGGCGGAGGAGGGAGGCGACGCGGAGCGTCGTCGACCGACGACAACGCCGCGAGCGTGCGTGCCAGGCCCCGCGAGCCCGGCCTGATCCAAACGACAAGCCCTAGGTCAGTTCGTGTCCTAGATGCGCGGCATTCTGGAACCATGGAGAACATGACGCCGTCACCGACGGACACCCCGGCCCGGCTCCTCTCACTCCTGTCCCTGCTCCAGACCCCGCGCGAGTGGCCCGGCGGCGAGCTCGCCGACCGTCTCGGGGTCTCGCGGCGCACCGTGCGCCGCGACATCGACCGGCTGCGTGACCTCGGCTATCCCGTGCAGGCCACGCTCGGCGCGGACGGCGGCTACCGGCTCGTCGCGGGCAAGGCGCTGCCGCCGCTCGTGCTCGACGACGAGGAGGCGGTGGCGATCGCGGTGGGCCTGCGGGCCGGCGCGGGCCACGCGGTGGAGGGGGTCGAGGAGGCCTCGCTGCGGGCCCTCACCAAACTCGAACAGGTACTGCCCTCGCGGCTGCGCCACCGGGTGGCCACGCTCCAGACGGCCACCATCCCCCTGACCTCGGGCGACGGCGCGACGATCGCGCCCGAGACGCTCACCGTGATCGCCTCGGCGGCCGCGGGCAGCGAGCGTCTGCGCTTCGGCTACCGGGCACGCGACACCGTGGAAACGCGCCGCTTGGTGGAGCCGCACCGGCTGGTCTCGACGGGCCGCCGCTGGTATCTGGTCGCCTACGACATCGACCGCGAGGACTGGCGCACCTTCCGCGTCGACCGCATCTCGGACCCGTTCGCCACGGGCGCGCGGTTCGCTCCGCGGGAGGTGCCGGAGGGCGACGCGGCGGAGTACGTACGCCGCTCGGTGTCGTCGTGGGGCGCGGGCACGTCGTACGACCTCGACGTCGAGTTCGAGGCACCGGCGGAGGCGATCGCGGAACGGATCCCGGCGGCGGTCGGGATGCCGGAGCCGCTCACGGAAGACCGATGCCGCCTACGAACGACGTCGACGGACCCGGTCCACTGGACGGCGGTCCGCCTGGCGATGACGGGCTACGACTTCACGGTGCGCGGCCCGGAGGAACTGACGACAGCGGTACGCGAGTTGGGCGCACGACTGGTCCGATCAAGCCCCGCCGGCGATTGAGGCGCGGGGCCCGGGGCAGAGCCCCGAGACCGCAACCCCGGCCGGCCGCAACATCAGGCGGCGGCGTCGAAACCCGTGTCCCGTGCCAACTTCTTCAGCTCAAGAAGCGCATGCTTCTCGATCTGGCGTATCCGCTCGCGCGTCAGACCGTGCTCCTTGCCGACCTCCGTCAGCGTCCGCTCGCGCCCGTCCTCGATCCCGTACCGCATCTTGATGATCGACGCGGTGCGCTGGTCGAGCCGGCCGATGAGGTCGTCCAGCTCCTCGCTGCGCAGCAGCGTGAGCACGGACTGCTCGGGCGACACCGCGGAGGTGTCCTCGAGCAGGTCGCCGAACTGGGTCTCGCCCTCGTCGTCCACCGACATGTTCAGCGAGACCGGGTCGCGGGCCCAGTCCAGGACGTCGACGACGCGCTCCGGCTTGGCGCCGAGCTCGGCGGCGATCTCCGTGGGCTCCGGCTCGCGGCCGTGCTCACGGTTGAACTCGCGCTGCACGCGGCGGATCCGGCCCAGCTCCTCGACCAGGTGGACGGGGAGGCGGATGGTGCGGGACTGGTCGGCTATGGAACGCGTGATGGCCTGGCGGATCCACCACGTCGCGTACGTGGAGAACTTGAAGCCCTTGCGGTAGTCGAACTTCTCGACCGCGCGCACCAGGCCGGCGTTCCCCTCCTGGATCAGGTCGAGCAGGGGCAGCCCGGACCGCGGGTAGCGGCGGGCGACCGCCACGACGAGCCGGAGGTTCGACTTGATGAAGATGTCCTTCGCGTTCTCCGACGCCGCGACCAGAGCCTCCAGCTCCTCGCGGGACGCCTCGACGGCGGCCTTGCTGTCGGAGACCGTGCCGTCGAGGATCTGCTGGGCGTAGACGCCCGCCTCGATGGTCTGGGACAGCTCGACTTCCTTGGCGGCGTCGAGCAGCGGTGTGCGTGCGATCTCGTCGAGGTACATGCCGACCAGGTCGCGGTCGGCGATCTCCCCGCCTCCTGCGCGAACACTGCGTGCCGCGTCAGTCTCACCAGTGGCGGCGGACTTACGACGGGCTACGGCACGGGTTGCCATGCGTGCTCCCTTGCGGTGGTAGGTCGGCTGTACGCCCCTTGCGGGGCTTAACGGGTGCCCTGCATCCGATGGAATCAACGACTGGAATCCGGACAGAATTCCCAAGCCGCCCATCTTTTTTCTGATCATGCAGTACCCTGTCGCGCCACACCGCGCGAAGAGGGGAGACACGATGGTGTCCGATTCCACAGAGGTGCAGGTCAGGCCGGGAGTCGAGGACGACCTCAGAGTCCTCACGGACCTCTACAACCACTATGTGCGTGAGACGCCGATCACGTTCGACACGGCCGTCTTCACTGCCGAAGAGCGACGTCCTTGGCTGCTCTCCCACCTGGAAGACGAACGGCACCCGCTCCTGGTTGCGACCGCGACGCCCTCGGACCGGATCCTCGGCTACGCCACGGCCAGCCCGTTCCGCCCGAAGGCGGCGTACGACACCTCGGTGGAGGTCACCGTCTACCTCGCGCCGGACGCGGGCGGCCGCGGCGTGGGCACGCTGCTCTACAAGGCACTCTTCGAGGCGCTCGCGGACCAGGACGTGCACCGCGCCTACGCGGGCATCGCCCAGCCCAACGAGGCCTCCGGCCGTCTGCATACCCGCTTCGGCTTCCGTCATGTCGGTACGTACCGCGAGGTGGGCCGGAAGTTCGGCAGGTACTGGGACGTGGCCTGGTACGAGAAGGCGTTGCCGCAGGGGCGTTAGGGCTTGTCGTTTGGATCAGGCCGGATCAGGGAGCGGGGCCTGGTGCGTGCGATCGCAAGGCGGAGGAGGGAGGCGACGCGGAGCGTCGTC
>NZ_JBITCS010000035.1:0-90572 GCF_044453445.1 Streptomyces sp. NPDC051684
CCGACCGCGTGCCTGGTGCACCGCCTGCGCCCCGGCCCACGACCCCGATTCTCCCGCCCGCCCGGGGGGGGGGGCCAAACCCCCCCCCGCGGGGTTTGGGGGCGGGGGGCCGGGGGCGGCCCCCCGAGACGCCAACCCCGGCTCCGCCCCGGGCCCCGCCGCTCAATCGCCGCGGGGGCTCGAACGGGTCAAGACCTCGTCAAGGAACGGCTCAACCGCGGCACGCCACGCCTCCGGCTGGTCGTAGTGCACGAGATGCCCGGCGTCGGCCACCTCCCCGTACACCCCCCTGGGAAGGACCCGCACCATCTCCTGCGCCTCCGCCCGCCCCAACTCCCCGTCCAGCCCGCGCAGCACCAGCGCCGGGCACTGGACCGCCGCCAGCTCCTCCCAGTGCGCGTCGTAGACCCACGTGGAGCGCGCCTCGAGCATCTGGCGGCGCGAGAACACCGGCCGCCAGCCGTCCGCCGTCTCCGTCATCACCTCGGCGTAGAACTCCCCGCGCGCGGGGTTGGGCCGCTCGACCCAGGGATCGTCCTCCCCGAACCACTTCCGTACGTCCGCGAGCGTCGCGAACGGCAGCGGCCACGCCTTGAACCAGTCCTCCCACTCCCGCTGGGAGGCGGCCCCGAGCGCGGAGGCCCGCATGTCGCAGATGATCAGGCCGCGGACGAGATCGGGCCGGCGGGCGGCGAGCTGCCACGCCGTGAGCGCTCCCATGGAGTGCCCGATGAGAACGGCCGGTTCGAGCCCCAGCTGGACGAGCGCCGCCTCCGCGTCCAGGACGTACGCCTCCCGGTCGAACGGGCCCTGCGGCGGCTTGTCGCTCTGCCCGTGCCCGCGCTGGTCGAGGGCGACCGCGCGGTGCCGCTCGGCCAGCCATCGGGTCGTGCCCGCCCAGTGGGACGCCCGCCCCATGAGTCCGTGCAGCAGCAGGACTCCGGGGTTGTGGCCGACCTCGCCCGACTTGGGCGGGTCGGCGAATTCCCAGGCGGCCAGGTGGATCCCGCCCGTTCCGGTCACGTCGATGCGCCGTGCCATAGGCCCTGGCACCCCCTCGTGGTCGCGCCTGCAGTCGCGTACCCGCGCACGCTATCGAACCTGTTTTCGAAAGCGCGCCGCTCTCGGACAACACCCCTCATTTGAGTGACAGAACTCAAGGAATGACCGGCGCTGTCGAGGGGATCTCTTCAGCGGGAGGCGGACCGCTCGGGGAAATCGGTCCGAGGGGATCGACCCTGGGAGCTCGGGGCTCCGGGTCGGAACAGGGGAGGACAGGCCCCGGCGCCGCAAGGCGCCGGGGCCCTCTGTCTGTGGTGCGGCGTTCGACGCCGCCTCCGGTGCACCCCGTGCCCCCCAGGCTCGTCGCGCCCCGATCGGCCGGTCCATGCGGCCCCCTCTGGTCATATGCCTCACGCGACAGCCTTGCACGCCGAGCGTCCGATCGCTGCGGTTCCGCACAGTGAATCTTGTTTTCTGCGCGGAAGTGCAGCATGTGCGGATACAAGTCAACTTACCCGCACGGCACGGAAGTTGACGCCCGGCCCGCAGGCGGCCGCTCGGCTCAGCGTTTCGCCACGAAGACGTGCGAGGCGATCTCCGCCTCCAGCTCCGCCGCCTCACCGCTGCTGCCGACGAGCACCCCGCCCGGCGACTGCGTCACGCTGACCACCGAACCGGGCTGCACACCCGCACGCCGCAGCGTGTACATGAGCTGCGCGTCCGTCTGGATCGGCTCGCCGATGCGGCGCACCACGACCGTCTTGCCGTCGGCCCCCGGGTCGAGGTCGGACAGCGAGACCATCCCCTCGTCCAGGAACGGGTTCGCCCCGTCCTTCTCGCCCAGCTCCTCCAGGCCCGGGATCGGGTTCCCGTACGGCGACTCCGTCGGGTGGCGGAGCAGCTCGAGGACGCGGCGCTCGACCGCCTCGCTCATCACGTGCTCCCAACGGCAGGCCTCCGCGTGCACCTGCTCCCACTCCAGGCCGATCACGTCGACGAGCAGACACTCCGCGAGCCGGTGCTTGCGCATCACGCGCGTCGCGAGGCGCCGGCCCTCGTCGGTCAGCTCCAGGTGCCGGTCGGCGGCCACGGCGACCAGGCCGTCCCGCTCCATGCGGGCCACCGTCTGGCTCACCGTCGGCCCGCTCTGGTCGAGCCGCTCGGCGATCCGGGCGCGCATGGGGACCACACCTTCCTCCTCCAGCTCGAGGATGGTGCGGAGGTACATCTCCGTGGTGTCGATCAGTCCGGACATACGTGCCCCTCGTGTAGCTCTCTAGCTTCGCGACAGCTCCGCTGGCTGGCCGCGCCGCGTGTGCGCCGGCCCTGGAACCCAGAACTCAATTCTGACGCATACCGCTGACAACCGTGACGCGCCAGGGAAACGACGGGCCAGGAGGGGCCGGGAACCGTATTGACAGAGCACTGGTCCAGACCGCACCGTGATCGGCGAACGCGCCACGCACCACCGAGATCCGACCCTTCTCACCAGGACCCAAGGGGCATACCGATGAGCGAGAGCAGGCCGGCCGCGCAGTACCTCGACGCCTCCATCGGGCTCCTCACGAGGATCCGTGACGAGGAGGCCGACAACATCGCGGCCGCCGGCACCCTCCTCGCCGACACCGTCGCCGACGGCGGCCGGCTCTTCGCCTTCGGCGCCGGCCACTCCGGGCTCGCCGCGCAGGACGTCGTCTACCGGGCGGGCGGCCTCGCCCTCATGAACCTGCTGTCGGTCCCCGGCACCGTCGGCATCGACGTCATGCCCGCGACGCTCGGCTCCGCCCTCGAACGGGTCGACGGGCTCGCGGCGGCGGTCCTCGACGCCAGCCCCGCGCGGGCCGGCGACGCGCTGATCATCATCTCCCTGTCCGGGCGCAACGCGCTCCCCGTGGAGATGGCCCTCAGCGCCCGCGCCGCGGGCATCAAGGTCATCGGCGTCACCTCCCTGTCGTACGCGACCGGGCCCGACGCCCCCACCTCCCGCCACGTCTCCGGCAGCTACCTGCGCGACCACTGCGACGTCGTCCTCGACTCCAAGATCGCGATCGGCGACGCCGAGCTCACCCACGAGGGCGTCGACACCCCCTTCGCGCCCGCCTCCACGGTCACCACCAGCGCCCTCATGCAGGCGACCCTCGCGACCTGCGCCGCGACCCTGGCCGACCGGGGCATCCAGCCCCCGCTGCTGCGCTCCGGGAACGTCGACGGCGGCCTGGAGTGGAACGCGCGGGTCTTCGAGGAGTACGGGGACCGGATCTACTACCGGCGCTGACCCGCCGGGCAGAGCCCCAGGGCCCGATCCGAACGCCAGGCCCTACCGCTCGTCACCCGCCAGCGCCCACGCCAGATCCACCGCGCCCGCGATCCGCACCGCCACGCTCTCCGCGTACACGGCGTCCCCGCGCTCGAACCCGACCCTGCTGGCACTCCGCAGGAACGTCACCACGCCGACCGCACGGCCCCGGCTGCGCAGCGCCGCGCACAACGCGTACACCGTGCCCTCCGGCCACTGCCGCTCCAGGGCCCAGTCCCCGCGGACCACGCCCCTCTCCGCGGCGGCCCGCACCGACCCCGCCCGCTCCACGCACTGCAACGCCGGATGCCCCGCCGCGTACCGCACCGGCAGCGCACCCCGCGACACCAGCAGGCTCGGCCCCGGCGCACCGGACGGCGTGGCCGCGGCCCGCACGAGCCGCAGCGGCTCCTCGCTCGCCACCAGGTCGATCACCGCGTGGTCGGCGAACCCGGCGAGCGCGAAGTCCAGATGCACCGTCGCCGCCTCGGCCGGGTTCTCGCACTCGGCGGCGGCCCGCGCCGCGCGGTGCAACTGCTGCGACCGGAAGCGCAGCTGCGCGGCCTCCTGCTCGTTCTGCTTGGCCTCGGTCACGTCCTGGAACAGCCACCCGACGCCCAGCGGCACCGGCTCCTCGGCGAGCGGCGACGCGAGCCGCACGAAGCCGCTGCGCCAGCACCGGCGCTCCGTGCGCCCAGCGCCCTCGCCGGGCCGCCGCAGCGTCACCCACACCTCCGTCGGGGACGGCGGCGCACCCTCGGCGAGCACATGGGCGAGCGCGCTCTCCAGCTCCTCCACGCCCTGTCCGACGAGATCCCCGAGCGGCCGGCCCAGCGCGGCGGTGCGCCCGGTTCCCATCGCCCGCGCGGCATGCCCGTTCATCACGGCGGGGCGCAGATCCGCGTCGACCAGCACGACACCCCACGCGGCGTCCTCGAACAGCGCCTCGCTCAGCGCGATGGACCGCTCCAGGTCGATCTGCGCGTGCACCTCGCTGAAGGCGCAGTACACCCCGGCGGGCTTCCCGTCGGGGCCCCGCACGGCGGCGGACTGCGTGCGCACGAGCACCCGGCCGCCCTCCTTGGTGAGCAGCGCGAACTCGTTCACCTGCCGCCCCGGAGCGTGCATCGAGGCCAGCAGCCTGCCCTGCACCTCCTCCGCGTCCGCGGAGCGCACGGCCCATCCCGCGAACCCGTGCCGCCCCACGGCCTCCTCGGCCGACCAGCCGAGCACCCGCTCGGCCTCCCGGTTCCAATGGGTCACGACCCCATCGGCGTCGAAGGCGCACAACGCGGCGTCCATGCCGTCCAACAACGCGGCCAGCAGATCGGCCCCGTCCGGCTCCGGCTCCTCGGGCCCGAGCGCATCAGTGGTCCCACTACGCCGGGAAGCACTCACCTGGAACCCCCTGCAGGCTGTGTCGGCGCGACGAATTCCTCGTACCGCTCCAGATCATTCAACTCGAACGTGACGCATCCCACACGGACTTCACGCAAGTTCGGAGAAACGGAAGAGCACATACAACCACCATGCACGTATGACGACACTGCCCGACGGCCGCCCCGTTCCACCTCCGGCCACCGACGAACGCGCCACCCTCGAAGGATGGTTGGACTTCCACCGCGAAACACTGGCCATCAAGTGCGCGGACCTGACGGACGCGCAGGCACGCGCGCGTGCGGTCCCCTCGTCGTCGCTCACCCTCCTCGGCCTGGTCCAGCACCTGGCGGAGGTCGAACGCAACTGGTTCCAGCGCGTCTTCGCGGGCGCCCACGACACCCCGCCGGTGTACGAAACAGGGGGCCCGAACGCCTTCACGCTCACCGCGGACCGCACCCTGTCCGACGCCCTGGCCCAGTGGCGCACGGAGGTCGCCCGCTCCCGCGAGCTCACGGCGACCGCGCCCTTGGACGTCACCGGCACGCTCTCCCCGGCGGAAGCCGCCTTCACCGGCGACCCCAAGGTCTCCCTGCGCTGGATCCTGACCCACCTGATCGAGGAGTACGCCCGCCACAACGGCCACGCGGACCTGCTCCGCGAGGCGATCGACGGGACGGCGGGGGCCTGACACCGGGCTCTCCCAAGGCCGCGTAAAACCGGTTGAAGCGCGCCGGGGACCTTCCTAAGGTGGGAGACACATCGAAGGGAGGTGGTTCGGCAGATGTATGAATCCCGGACGCGTGAGGTGACTGCGGGCTAGCGGCCCGACGTCGCATTTCGAATTCGGCGCCGGACCAGCGCGCGATATGTGCGTGCAGCCGGCCCAATCCCAAGCAGTCACCCGACCCGCGAGCCGCCGGTACGTCCGGCCGGCTTCCGACCGTCTCGTACGGGAGGAACCCAGGCTCGCGGGTCGTCTGCGTTTCCAGGGCCCCCGGGGCCCTCAGCCCTTGCTCACCGCCAGCAGGATCTCCGGCAGCCGGTTCGCCGTGCGCGGGGCCGCCAGGCGCAGGCCGAGGAGTGTCGCCGCCGCCCCGTACGCCGCGCCGACGGGCAGCAGGAGCCAGCTCCAGGAGGCCGCGCCCGTCGCGTGCAGGGCGATCGCGAGCGCCAGGACCGGGGCGCACAGGAGGGCCGCCGCGACCATGCCGCCGAAGATGGAGATCCACGCCAGGCCCGCCTGACCCGGTGCCACGTTCTTGTAGCCCTCCTGCGGGATCGAGTACGGGAAGCGGGCCGAGGTCCACGCGCCGGTCGCGAGCATCGCGCCGAGCAGGGCGTAGGAGAGGCCGAGGACTTCGGGGAGGGCCGGCCAGGCGTTGAGCATGGCCGTCGTGACGATGGTGACGAGCGTGGCGTACGGGAGGGTGATCAGGATGAGGGCCAGTGCACGCGCGCGTAGTTCGGCGTAGGCGTCGCGCGGCGACGCGATCGTCATCGCCACCATCCAGAACGCCGAGGTGTCCTGGCCGAACTGGTTGTACATCTGGATGCCGAGCATCCCGGAGGCGAAGCACGCGAAGTAGACGGTTCCGGTGCCCTGGAGGGCGTTGAAGACGGGCACGATCAGGCCGATCGCCAGGGACGTGATCCAGGCGGCCTTGGTCTTCGGATCGCGCCACACGTAGCGCAGGCTGCGCTCCATGACCGTTCCTGTGCGGCCCTCCGGGAGGAGGCGGCGCCGGGTGGTGGTGCGGCGGCGCCCCGGGGTCGCCGCCTCGATGGTGGAGCCGTCCGGCGCGGTCATCAGGCGGGTCAGGGCGCGCCGCCAGAGCGTCAGGAGCGCGAGGAGGGCCACTGCGCAGAGGGCGAGTTGGGCGAGTGCCGTTCCGTAGGAGCCCCTGCTCGTCGCGTCGACCGCCGCGATCGCCGAGGCCGGCGGGATCCAGCCCAGGACCTTCGCGACCGGGTCGAGCGCGTCCACTCCGCCCGCCGCGCCGAGCCGCTGCACCCCGAAGTTCACGAGCTGCGCGCCGACCGCAATGACGAGTCCGCTCAGGACGGCGAGGTCGCGGCCCTTGCGGCTGGTGAGCAGGCGGATGTTGGCCGCCGCCACGGTCCGGGCGAGGGCCACGCAGGTGAGGACGGTGAGCGGCACCGCGAGCACCGCGACGAGCGTGGCCGCCGCACCGTGCGCCACCGCGTACGCCGCGCCGAACGCGAGGCAGAGGGTGAAGAGCGGGCCGATGCCGACGAGTGACGCCACGAGCAGTCCGCGGACCAGCGGGTCGGGGCGCAGCGGGAGCATCGCGAGGCGGGTGGGGTCGAGGGTCTCGTCGCCGCTGGGGAAGAAGAGCGGGAGGACCGCCCAGCCGAGGGCGAGGAGGATGGTGAGGGGGATGCCGATCGTCGCGGCGTGGGCGTTGCCGTGCAGGAGGATCAGGCCGAGGAGTTGGAGTGCGGCGACGAGGGCTGCCGCGAGGAGTGAGGCGATGTAGGCGGCGCGGCGGCCGGCGGATTGGCGGAGGCCGTTGCGCAGCAGCGCGAGCTTGAGCTGGACCAGTACGCCGGTCACGGGCGGGTCCGCTTGTTGCGCTGCGGCGGCGTTGACGTCTCGGGGCTCTGCCCCGGACCCCGCGCCTCAATCGCCGGCGGGGCTTGGATGTTTCCCAGCCAGTCGAGAGCGTCGTCTCTTGAACGCTCGGTTGCCCCCACCAGTTGCAGGAACGCCTCCTGCAAGGAGTTCGACTCGCCGCGCACCTCCGCCAGAGGGCCCTGTGCGCGGATGCGGCCCGCCGCCATGACCGCGACCCAGTCGCAGAGGGACTCGACGAGTTCCATGACGTGGGAGGAGAAGACGACCGTCGCGCCGGAGTGCGTGTAGCGCTCCAGGACGCCGCGGATGGTCTGGGCCGAGACGGGGTCGACGCCCTCGAACGGTTCGTCCAGGAAGAGGACTTCGGGGTTGTGGAGGAGGGCCGCGGCGAGGCCGATCTTCTTGCGCATGCCGGTCGAGTAGTCGACGACGAGCTTGTTGGCGGCCCCGGCGAGGTCCAGTACGTCGAGGAGCTGGGCGGCGCGTTTGTCGACCTCCGCGCCGGGCAGGCCGCGCAATCTGCCGGTGTAGGCGAGGAGTTCGTGGCCCGAGAGGCGTTCGAAGAGGCGCAGGCCCTCGGGGAGGACGCCGATGCGGGCCTTGACCTCGGCGGGGTCGGCCCAGACGTCGTGGCCCGCGACGTGCACGGTGCCCTGGTCGGGGCGGAGCAGGCCGGTGACCATGGAGAGCGTGGTGGTCTTGCCCGCGCCGTTCGGGCCGACGAGGCCGATGAACCGGCCCGCGGGGAGCGCGAGTTCGATGCCGGCCACGGCGGTCTGCTGACCGAACGACTTCCATAGGTCGTGTACGCGTACGGCTGCGGTTTCCTCGGCCGAGGTCAACTGTGCCCGCCCTTCGTCGTCTTCGTCCGTCCGGGCACGATACGTCGCCCGGGGGCGGGCCACAGGGAGGCCGCGTGTCAGCCGCGTCGGCCCTCGCGCCCGCACGCGTACGCCAGTGGGGAGATGAGCTCCTCGGCGTCCGGGAGCCAGCGGTTCGCTGCGGTGGGGCGGCAGGCCCACTGGGCGGCGCCGCGGCTGCCGAAGCGGGTCGGGGGAGCGGCGACGTACTGGCCCTCGCCGAGCGCGAGCAGGTCGAGGGAGGCCGGGGGCCAGCCGAGCTTGCGGACGAGGTCGGGGACCTTGACGGTCGCGCCGGGGAGGACGAAGAACTGCATGCGGCGGTCGGGGGTGCAGGTCACGGGGCCGAGGGTGAGTTCCATCCGCTCCATGCGGGCGAGGGCGAGGAAGCCCGCGGTCTCCGGCACGTCGATCGCGTCGAAGGTGCGGCCCGTGGGGAGGAGGATCGACGCGTTCGGCTGCTTCGACCACAGGCGGCGGGCCACGGTCGCGCTGCCGGTCGCCTGGTTCGCCCAGTCGGGGCGGGCGGGGTGCGCGCCGGGTGCGGGGCACTGGGGGGAGCCGCACGAGCAGCGCTGGATGCCGTCGCCGATCTCCAGCCAGGTGCCGGGGAACACGTCCCAGTGCCGCTCCTCCGCGTAGCGGACGGCGGTGTCCAGGAGCGAGTCGCCGCGCTGCTGCGGGATCTGCCCGGCGGCGGTGACGGGTGGGCTGACGTCCGAGGTGCCTGCGATGGTCTCTTCCACGTCGTTCTCAACTCCCGCCGCCACGGAGGGTTACGGGCGCACGTGCGGGCGGGGTGGGGGCATCGTTCCCGCATGTGGGGCGCATGGGTGCATGGGTGGGGGCGCGCGGGCGAGGAGGCCCCGGGTCGTGGGTAGTGCGGGGAGATAACGACAACGGCGACGTGAACGACAACGCTGCTCGGTGACGTCAGGCGGGCGGGTGGTTGCCACCCGTTTGTGGTGCATCTTCCGTTTCCACCCAGGGCAGTGATGATCCAACGACCGGCTGTTGACCGGCAGTCGGACACCCGGACGGGCACAGCAGGGGGTACGCCATGGCCGCACGGCCGCTCGTCGCGCGACAGCCCAATGAACGGTTGCAGGCACTCATCCAGGAAGCGGGCTGTTCGAACGCGGGGCTCGCACGCCGGGTCAACATGTGCGGAGCGGAGCACGCGCTCGATCTGCGCTACGACAAGACGTCCGTGGCGCGCTGGCTGCGCGGGCAGCAGCCGCGCGGCCGGGCGCCGGGGATCATCGCGGAGGCGCTGGGCCGCAAGCTCGGACGCACGGTGACCATCGACGAGATCGGGATGGCAAACGGGAAGAACCTCGCCTCCGGTGTCGGGCTCCAGTTCTCGCCCACCGTGCTCGGCGCGATCGAGCAGGTCTGCGAGCTGTGGCGCAGCGACGTGGGGCGCAGGGACTTCCTCTCCGGTTCGTCCGTCGCGTCGTCGGCGCTCGTCGAGCCGAGCCGGGACTGGCTGATCTCCGTGCCGGACTCGCAGGTGGCGCGGACGGCGGGGCCGCGGGTCGGGCCCTCGGACGTGGCGGCGGTGCGGGCGATGACGCAGGCGCTGACCGACCTCGACCACCAGTACGGGAGCGGGCATGTCCGTCCCGTGGTCGTGCACTACCTGAACAGTGTGGTGAGCGGTCTGCTGGCGGGCTCGTACCGGGAGGCGGTGGGGCGCGAACTGTTCTCCGCCGTCGCGCGGTTGACGGAGCTCGCCGGGTACATGGCGATCGACACCGGGCAGCCGGGGCTCGCCCAGCGGTACTACATCCAGGCGCTGCGCCTCGCGCAGGCGGCCGGTGACCGTGGCTACGGCGGGTACGTACTGGCCGCGTCCATGAGTCACCTGGCGGCGCAGCTCGGCAACCCGCGCGAGATCTCCCAGCTCGCCCGCGCGGCTCAGGAGGGGGCGCGCGGGCGTGTCACGCCGCGCGCTGAGGCGATGTTCCACGCCGCCGAAGCGCGCGGCCACGCGCTCCTCGGGGACGCGCGGTCCGCGCAGTCCTCCTCCTCGCGCGCGGTCGCCGCCATGGAGCAGGCCGAGGGGCGGACCGGCTCCGGGGACGACCCGGTGTGGATCGCCCACTTCGACCACGCCTATCTGGCGGACGAACTGGCGCACTGCCACCGCGACTTGGGGCAGGCCAGGGACGCGGCGCGGTGCGCGCAGGAGTCGTTGGACGGGCATCCGGAGTCGCGGGCCCGCCGTCGCGCGATCGGTCTCGTGCTGCTCGCCACGGCGCAGGTGCAGCAGCGCGAGGTGGAGCAGGCCTGTCACACGGGACTTCGGGCCGTCGAACTGCTCGGCACGGTGCGTTCGAACCGGGGCGCGGAGTATCTGGACGACCTCAGGGAACGCCTCGATCCGTTCCGGGAGGAGCCCGTGGTGCGGGAGTTCGGGGCGCGCATGGAGCTCCAGGCGGCGTGAGCCGTGTCATAACGGGCAAGCCGGCAGCCGGTTTTGTTAGTCGCGTCACTGGGGAGGCTTTCGGGATTTGAGGTGCGTAGCAAGGGCGTACGAAGACCCGGTAGCGTGAGCCGACGATTCCGACCCCCTACGTAGGAGTCTTACGGTGACGGAGCAGAGCGGGCAGAGTGGGCAGGGCGGCAGCCCGCACCTTCCGCAGGCGCGGCAGACGCACGAAGGTGTCGTGCTGCCCGCCGACGGCGGTGAGCCCCTGTTGCCGGGCACGTACGGCGACCAGGCGGGTCCCGCGGGCGCGAGCCCGTGGGGGCAGCCCTGGGGGCCCGAGTCCCAGCAGGCGCACAACGCCGGGCCGATGCCGACCTACGACGGGTCCATGCCCACGTACGAGTGGGGTCAGCCGCAGGGCTCCGCGCCGATGCCGCCCGCGCCGCCGCAGGACCCCGGGGCGCTGCCGCCCCAGTCGTACGGCGCCGCACTGCCCCAGCAGCCGTCCGCGCAGGCGCTGCCGCAGCAGTACGCGGAGGCCGGGCCGCTGCCGCCCGCCGCTCCCGCGGGACCCGCGCCCGGCGTCTACGACGGGGACGCCACGCAGTACATACCCCCGACCGCCCAGCAGGCCGCCCAGCACGCGGCCGGCCCCGGTCTGCCGCCGGAGGCACCCGCCCCGGACGCCACGCAGTTCCTGGGGCGCGCGCAGCCGATGCCCGACGCGGCGCCGCCCGGCCACGGGGGCTCCGACAGCGAGGCCACGCAGTACATTCCGCCGGTCCCCGGCCAGCCGATGCCGGGCCAGGCGATGCCCCCGCAGGACCAGGGCTACGGCGTACGTCCCGGGGCGCCCGGTGAGCGGCAGCCGCCGGCCGAGTTCGACGCCCTGTTCCGTACGGAGCCGGAGGGCGGCGGCGGGGCGACCCAGCAGATGCCGCGCTTCGACCCGCAGACGGCGCCTCCCGGGCCCGGCGGCCCGGGCATGACGCCGCCCCCGCAGCAGTACGGGTACGAGCCCGAGCCCCCGCGCGGCGGCAAGACCCGCACCGGGTCCAAGGTGCCGCTGATCGCCGCGATCGGTGTGGCGATCCTCGTCGTGGGCGTCGGCGCGGGCGCCATGCTCAGCGGTGGCGACGACGACAAGAAGACGGACGCGACGAAGAACGTGTCGGGCTCGGCGCCCGCGTCCGAGTCGCCCTCGCCGTCCGTCGACCCGGCCAAGGCGCAGGCCGTCGAGCTCGACAAGCTGCTCGGCGACTCCAACAACAGCCGTTCCGCCGTGGTGCGTTCGGTCGGGAACATCGGCGGCTGCAAGGAGCTTCCGCAGGCCTCGAAGGACCTGCGCGGCGCGGCGAACCAGCGCAACGACCTGGTGACGCGCCTCGGCTCGCTTCAGGTGGACGAGCTGCCCGAGCACGCGCGCCTGACCGCCGCGCTCACCAGCGCGTGGAAGGCCTCCGCGTCCGCGGACAGCCACTACGCGAAGTGGGGCGACCAGGTCGCCGCGAAGAAGAAGGCGCTCTGCAAGAAGGGGCACGCCAGGCCGACGTCGGAGCGCAGGGCCGGCGACGCGGCGAGCGGTACGGCGTCCACGCAGAAGCAGCAGGCCGCGAAGCTGTGGAACCAGATCGCGAGCAAGTACGGGCTGACCCAGCGTTCGGCAGTCCAGCTCTGACGGCCCCCTTCGGGGACGTGGCGGTCAGGGCAGCCTGGCGAGCGTGTCCGTCACGTCCACCGAGGTCTTCCGGGTCGCCTTGAGCCGCCCGGAGACCACCTTCTGGAAGGTCACCCGCGCGTTGACCAGGCGCGGGAAGTCGCCGACGGTCGACATGTGGTCGTAGCCCCAGCGCAGCGGCGGCGTGAGCCCGCCCGTCGTCACCTTCAGGTCGTCGTCGAGGGCGGTGCGCACGGTGTGTGCGGTGACCGCGCCGTCGCCGACCGACTCGACGACCTGCCGCAGCACCTCGTACGCGATCCAGGTGGTCTGCACGCCCGCGTCCGCCGGGTCGATCCGGTTGTCGCCGAAGGCCTGCTCGTTGATCGCCCGCTTCATGGGGGCCCAGCGCGCGTCGCCGGACGCCGGGTACCAGCTGGTGACGTACGCCCCCTCGTACGGGCTCTTCGGGCCGCCGGTGCGGTCGACGGCGGTCTGGTCGACGCTGCCGAGGACGGTGGCGGTGCGCACCGAGGGGTAGTCGTCGCGCAACCGCCGGAACGAGTCGAAGAACGTGTTCGTGCGCTCCCCGAGCACCGCCGCGACGCATCCCTCGCCCTGCGGCGCCCGGCTCGCGGTGTCGAGCGCGCGGCGGGCCCGGTCCGCGTAGTCGGTGGCGTCGTCGGCGGCGAGCACGTCGACGGCGGCGGGCCGGTCGTGCAGGGCGAGGCCGGCGTTGAGCAGGGGGGCGAGCTGGTCGCCCGCGATGGAGTCGGGGCGGATCAGGACGGTGCGGGCGCAGTCCTCGGACAGCTGGCGCCCGTTCCCGGCGAGGAGGGCCGACTGGCCGCCGTTGACCGGGTAGGACAGCGGGCTGGTGAACTCGGCCTCGGTGGCGCCGTAGCCGCCTATGTAGGGGATGCCCGCGGACTCAAGGAGCGGCAGGAAGGCGTTCGAGTACTGGCTGTACGAGCCGACGACCGCGACCGCCTTGTGCTCGACGGCGGAGCGGGCGCAGCGGGCGGCGTCCACGCTGTCGTTGTGGTCGTTGCAGGTGAGGACCTTCAGGGGGCGGCCGCCGATGCCGCCGTGGGCGTTGATCCAGCGGGCGTAGGCGCGGGCCATGGCGGGCATGCCCGGCATGTTCGTCGCCTTGGTCTTCTCGGGCGCCCAGGTCATGACGGTCACCGGCTGTTTCTCCGCGCCCTTGGCGTCGCCGCCCGGGACGAGCCCGCACCCGGCGACCAGTGCGCCGCTCAGGAGCACGGCTGCGGTGCGCGCGTGGCTTCGGGGGATGCGGATACGGGTGCTGGGGCGCCTGCCGGTCATGTGCCCGCACGATTCCTCCGCACCGCCAACGGTCGAGTGATCCGCGGGCAACGCATGGTGACGATGAGGTGAATTGCGGGGGTCGTGCGGGGCCCGCGGGGCCGGGACGTACGATCGATGACCGTGCAAACCTCGGACAAGTCTTCCCGTCGCGGCCGTCGCTCCACGAAGATGGGCGGCATGCCACTCAACGACATGCCGTGGTGGCGCTGGCGCAGCAACGTGCGTTCCGCGCTGCACATGCTCTCCGACCCGTCGTTCCAGCGGGACGTCTGGCAGGCGGGCGTGGACGGGTACGGAGATGTGACCGACGCCGTGTACCGCCTGGTCGAGGACACCTGGCTGGACAACTGGTCGGCCGAGAAATACGTCGGGACGATCTTCCGGGACTCGCAGGAGGCGGCGCTCGTCGACGCCGCCGTGCTCCGGGTGCTGCGGATCATGCACCAGGTGGGCCCCGACGCCCCGGTCGCCGCGTATCTGAACCACGAGGGCTGGCCCGACGCGGTGCACGCGGCCCGCGACGCCCATGTGAGGCTCGCCACGAGCGACGGCGAGGACCCGGACGCGGTCCCGCAGACCCTCGAGGTGCTCCAGATCATGACGCGGGCGGCCTAGGGGCGCCTGCCGGGCGATTAGGCTTGGCGCATGAACGAGCAGTCCGCCGCCACCGGTCCCGAGCAGTACGTCCTCACGCTCTCCTGCCCCGACAAGCAGGGCATCGTGCACGCCGTGTCGAGCTACCTCTTCATGACCGGCTGCAACATCGAGGACAGTCAGCAGTTCGGCGACCACGACACAGGTCTGTTCTTCATGCGCGTCCACTTCAGTGCGGACGCCCCCGTGTCCGTGGAGAAGCTGCGCGCCAGCTTCGCCGCGATCGGCGACTCGTTCCAGATGGACTGGCAGATCCACCGGGCCTCGGACCGGATGAAGGTCGTCCTGATGGTCAGCAAGTTCGGCCACTGCCTCAACGACCTGCTCTTCCGGGCGCGGATCGGCGCGCTGCCGGTCGACATCGCCGCGGTCGTCTCCAACCACACGGACTTCGCCGAGCTGGTCGCCTCCTACGACATCCCCTTCCACCACATCCCGGTGACGAAGGAGACGAAGGCGCAGGCCGAGCAGCAGGTGCTCGATCTGGTGCGGGCGGAGGGCGTCGAACTGGTCGTGCTCGCGCGGTACATGCAGGTGCTCTCGGACGACCTGTGCAAGCAGCTCAGCGGGCGGATCATCAACATCCACCACTCGTTCCTGCCGAGCTTCAAGGGTGCGAAGCCGTACCACCAGGCGCATGCGCGTGGGGTGAAGCTGATCGGGGCGACCGCGCATTACGTGACCGCCGACCTCGACGAGGGGCCGATCATCGAGCAGGAGGTCGAGCGGGTCGGGCATGACGTCACGCCCGACCAGTTGGTGGCGATCGGCCGTGACGTCGAGTGCCAGGCGCTGGCGCGGGCCGTCAAGTGGCACGCCGAGCGGCGGATTCTTTTGAACGGCCGACGTACGGTCGTCTTCGCATAAGCCCTCCGGGCCTATCAAGCTCGGTTCGGCAATTTGAGCGCCGCAGGGGCTTGATTTCGCCGAACCGGGCTTGACGGAGCCGGAACAGAGGCCGGATTACAAGCGGCTCAGGCCGGCCGTCGCGGACAGGACGTCGCGGATGGCCTCGCGGTCGCCGACCTGGCCCGCCGCCGCTTCCTCCGGGAGGACATGGCCCGCGGCGAGGCGGCAGAACTCGACGCCGTCCAGGGCGACATGGGCCACCTCCCGCTCGTCGGAACCCGTCGCCGCGGGGGAGTCGAGGGCGATCAGCCACTCGCCGCCGCCCGCTCCCTCGACCTCCAGGCGCAGGCTGCGGCCGGGACGCCCCGCCCCGACGAGTTCCTTGGCGGGGGCCGCGAGACCGCTCCGGCGGCGCGCGGCCAGGGACTCGGGGAGCAGCCGGGCGGCGAGGTCGATCATCCGGTTGAGGTGGCGCGGCGCCGGGGCCTCGTAGGGATAGTCGACCGCGTCCGCGATGTCACCGGCGTGGATCCAGCACTCGAAGGCCCGGTCGATCATCGCGTCGCGCAGCGCGAGCTCGAAGTTGCCGTACGAGACCGGGAGTTGTCCCGAGCCCCCGGAGCCGCCCGTGTCCGAACCCGCGAAGGACACCGTGCGGATCACGGAGTGCGACTGCTCGCGCCAGGGCGCCCGCACCGCGCGCGTGGGCGGGAAGTAGGACGCCTTCCAGTACGCCTTGGTGCGCGCGGTCGGATCGAGCAGCTGCGGCGTGGGGTCCTCCAGGCCGAGGGCGCGGGCGACCAGGCCGTCGACGCTGGTCAGGTGGGCGATCACCCCGGCCACCGTGGTCTTCTTGCCGACCTGCTCCGCACCCTCGTACCAGCGCAGCCGCACCGGCGCGTGCCATTCGCCGTCGCCGATGTCCTGGAGCAGCGCGTCGAGCCGGGCGGTCTCCGCGTCGTACGGGGTGGCCCAGCCGGGGACGGGGATGCGGGCGGGGCGCCGGGTGAGGCAGCCCTCCAGGACGCGGGAGCGCAGCATCGGGTCGAGGTCGAGGCTCTCCTCCGCGTGCAGCAGGCCGACCGCGTCGCGCAGCCGCAGCGCCTCCTCGGCGCAGGTGCCGCAGCCGCCCAGGTGGACGTCGACGGCGGCCGCCTCCGCGGGGGAGCAGGCGGCCAGCGCCCAGGCGCCCAGCAGTGACTTGAGGACGCGGTGCTCCAGGACGGGCGGTTCGGCCGCGGTCAGATCGGGGAGCGGGCGGCCGGTGTCCTCGACGGAGGCGCGGGGCGTCGGTATCCACGGCCGGTCCGCCGGGCCGGCCCCCTCGGTCCCTTCGGGCTCCTCCTCGTAGGGGTCGAACCGGTCCGGTCCGTTCGCCGCGCTCACGCCGGCCTCCCGTAGTCGCGGCCGGGAGGCGTACCCGTGTTGTGGGCCGTCGACAGGAGTTGCAGGCCGAGGCGGAGCCTGCGGCGGGCCTCGTCCTCGGTGACGCCGAGATCGGCGGCGGTCTGGCGGTAGTCACGGCGCTGGAAGTACGCGAGGTTGAGCGCGTCGCGCAGCGGGGCGGGCATGGACGTCACGATGTAGTCGGCGCGGGCCGCTGCGGAGGCGTGACGCACCTTGCGCTCCAGGTCCTCGGTGGTGCCGAGCCCGGTGCGCACGAGCGCGGCGGACTCGGTCTGGCGCAGGCGCTGCACCGCGTGCCGGTGGGTGAGGGTGGCGATGAACGAGCGCAGCGGGCCCTGCTTCGGATCGTAGGACTCCGGATTCTCCCAGATCTGTGTGAACACGTCACGGGTGATCTGGTCGGCCGCCGTCTCGTCGTCGAGCACGCGGTGCGCCAGGCCGTGCACCAGGGAGGCGAACCGGTCGTAGAGCTCGCCGAGCGCCGCCGCCTCCCCGTGGGCCAGGCGCTGTTGCATCCTGCGGTCCCAGCGGGACGGGGTGTCCTTGGGCATGGGGCCCCCTCACCGACTGCCCGAACTTCTTTGCCTTGTACTCGAATGTAACTGTCGGCGCCGACAGCGCACGCCCCTTTGCCGCATTGTGCGCCCCGGGGGAGCAGAAGGTGGTAAAGACCATCCGCCGCCCGAAACGCGCTGAGCGATTTGGTTCACATGTGACCGGCCAGGGCTTAACCAGGCCATATGTGATAGGTCTGCGGGAGTGTTTCATCCCGGTGCGGCAGGGCAGCCGCGCAGAAGAAACGTAGGGACAGATTCCGGATCGTCGATATTCCCGAACGAGAGGCGTGGCGCGTGGCGCTCAAGGTGACCGAGTCAGGGCAGGGCGACTGGGCCGTCGTGTGCGTGTCGGGCGAGATGGACCTGGTGACGTCCCCGGCGCTGCGCCAGCAGGTGCACGAGGCGGTGGCGGACGGCCGCCGCAGTGTGGTCCTCGACCTTTCCGACGTGCTGTTCTGTGATTCCAGCGGGGTCGGTGTGCTGATCGCGTCGCGTCGGCTCATGCGCTCCTGCCAGGGCCGTCTGCGACTGATCCTGCCGGCCCAGGGCGCGGTCGACGGCTCCCACGTGAACCGTGTGCTCGGCGCCCTCGGCGTGCGCCGCCTCTTCGACGTCTACCCGGACGTCGCCTCGGCGGTGGACGAGGACGCCGCCCCCATGTCGGCGTAACGGCTTGTACCGGATTTTCACCGGCCTTGACACAATCGCCGCAGTTCGGGGCGTGCGCGCACGGGACCGTCGTACGCTCCGTTGCGTAACACCCAACGACCCGAGAGGCGGCCCATGAGCATGGACGAGCGGAGGATCGCGGCCCGGTTCGCCGGCTTCGACCAGGACGGCAACGGATACATCGACCGCGAGGACTTCTACGTCGCCGCGAAGGCGCTGCTCGCCGAGTTCGGCGTCACGGCGCGCTCCGGGCAGGGCCAGTCGCTGTTCGCCGGGGCCGAGGCGTTCTGGCAGGGCATGGCGGGGATCGCGGACGTCGACGGGGACCAGCGGGTGACCCGCGAGGAGTTCGTGACCGGGGCCGTGAAGCGGCTGCGGGACAACCCGGACCGGTTCGCCGAGATCGCCCGTCCGTTCCTGCGGGGCGCTCTCGCGGTGGCCGGGGCCGATGAGTCCGGGGTCGATGTGGACACCGCGGTGCGGGTGTTGGGTGTTCTTGGGGTGGAGCCCGGGGAGGCGCGGGGGGCGGCGGCGGCGCTCGATGCGGGTGCCTCCGGCCGGATCTCGGAGGATGTGGCGGTCCGGGCGTTCGCCCGGTACTTCACCGTCCCGGAGTAGCCGTTTTAGCCCCGCCGGCGATTGAGGCGCGGGGGCTTGAATGGCGCCTCAATCGCCGGCGGGGCTTGAATGTGTGAAGCGGTCCCGGAGTTTGTACTTCAGGACCTTGCGGAGCGTTTCGTTGCGCGGCAACGCGTCCAGGATCTCCAGTTGTTCCGGCAGTTTGAAGGTGGACAGGCCCTGGTCGCGCAGGTATGCCGTGAGGGTGGTCAAGGTCAACGGGGCCTGTCCCGGCCGCAGTTCGAGCACCGCGCACACCCGCTCCCCGCGCTCCGCGTCCGGCAGGCCGATCACCGCCGCGTCCTGGACCGCGGGGTGTTCGTGCAGCAGGTCCTCGATCTCCTTCGCGGAGATGTTCTCGCCCTTGCGGATGATGACGTCCTTGGCGCGGCCGGTGAGGACCAGATGGCCCTCGGGCAGGACGTGGCCCAGGTCGCCGGTGATCAGGAAGCCGTCCGCGTCGAAGGCGTCCGCGGTCTGGCGCGGGTCCAAATAGCCCTGGCAGACGGCCTCGCCGCGCAGCCGTACGTCGCCGTCGACGCCCGGCGGCACCTGCTTGCCGTCGGCGTCGACGACGCGGATCTCCATGCCCTCGGGCGGGCGGCCCTCCGTCGTCGCCAGCTTGTCCGCGGTGTCGTCCGGCGCCCCCATCGTGATCATCGGCACCTCGGTCATGCCGTAGCCGTGGGTGAGCTGGACGTCCATCTCGCGGACGACCGAGTGGTAGACCTCGGGCGGTTTCGGGGCCCCGCCGCCCGCGAGGAGGCGCAGCGTCGGGATCAGCTTCTCGTCCGGCTGCTTGCGCTGTTCGGTCAGGAACATCGAGTAGAAGGCCGTGGACCCGCCCGCTACCGTCACCCCGTGCCTGCGGTACTCGTCCAGCGAGTCCGGCATCGCGAAGTGCTCGAACATCGCCGCCGGGAAGCCGTACAGGAGCAGCATCACCGTGTAGTCGGGGCCCGCTATGTGCGCGAACGGGAAGGCCATCGAGCCGACGTCGGACGCGGACAGGTGCAGCGCGTGGGCCAGGCAGGAGCCGCCCGCGATGAGGGAACGGTCCGTGTGCAGCACGCCCTTGGGGTCGGAGGTCGTGCCCGAGGTCCAGTAGATCCAGCGGACGCCCGTGCCGGAGGCGGGCGGCGGGGGCAGGACGGCCGGGTCGCCCTCCGGCAGGTTCTCGTACGCCTCGAAGATGCCGCGCGCGCCGAGCCGCCGCGCCATGTCGGTGTGGTCGAAGCCGCGCCAGACGCCGGGCGTCGCGAAGAAGTCGGCCTTCGACTCCCGTAGCGCGAAGCCGACTTCGCGGTCCCGGTAGAAGGGGATGATCGGCGACTGCACCGCCCCGATGCGGGCGAGCGCGAAGGAGAGCAGGGCCGTCTCGATGCGGGTGGGGAGCTGCCAGGCGACCACGGTGCCGGGGCGGATGCCCAGGTCGTACAGGCCCGCCGCCACGCGCTCGCCGCGGTCGCGCAATTCACCGAAGGTCAGGGTGCGTTCGCCCTGGAGCAGCACCGGGTGGTCGGGGGTGAGTGCGGCGCGGCGCTCGACCAGCTCCCAGAGCGTGCGGGAGGCGCCCAGGGCGTGTGCGGTGTCGGTCATCTCCATACCCCTTCACGGCCGGTGCCGTCACCTGACGGGTTGTCAGATCTGACCGAGAGCGTAAGTCCGCGCTCCTTGTCGGTCCAGAGGTGCGGGGCTAGCCTGCTTTCTGACGGGTCATCAGATACGGCGAGGGGCTGAACACTCATGACGGAACTGCCGCGCATCGTCAGCGTCGACGACCATGTGATCGAACCGCCCCATCTCTTCGAGACCTGGCTGCCGGCCAAGTACCGGGACAAGGGGCCCAAGCCACTGACCGAGGGAATCGGCGAACTCGCCTACGTGGCGGGCAAGTACCAGATCACGATGGATCCGGCGGGGCCGCCGACGGACTGGTGGATCTACGAGGACCTCAAGTTCCCGTACAAGCGCAACATCGCCGCCGTCGGCTTCGACCGCGACGACATGACCCTGGAGGGGATAACGCGGGCCGAGATGCGGCGCGGGTGCTGGGATCCGAAGGCGCGGCTCGCCGACATGGACCTCAATCACGTCGAGGCCTCGCTCTGCTTCCCGACCTTCCCGCGCTTCTGTGGACAGACCTTCGCCGAGGCGCACGACAAGGAGGTCGCGCTCGCCTGCGTGCGCGCCTACAACGACTGGATGGTCGAGGAGTGGTGCGGGGACAGCGGCGGCCGGTTGATCCCGCTGTGCATCATCCCGCTGTGGGACGTCGAGCTGGCCGTCGCGGAGATCCGACGCAACGCCGCGCGCGGCGTCAAGGCCGTGACGTTCTCCGAGATCCCCACCCACCTGGGTCTGCCGTCCATCCACTCCGGCTACTGGGACCCGTTCTTCGCGGTGTGCCAGGAGACCGGGACGGTCGTCAACATGCACATCGGCTCCAGCTCGCAGATGCCGGCCGCGTCCCCGGACGCGCCGCCCGCCGTGCAGGCCTCGCTCAGCTTCAACAACGCGATGGCCTCGATGATGGACTTCCTGTTCAGCGGCGTCCTCGTGAAGTTCCCACGGCTCAAGCTCGCCTACAGCGAGGGGCAGATGGGGTGGATTCCGTACGCGCTGGAGCGCGCGGACGACGTGTGGGAGGAGCACCGCGCCTGGGGCGGCGTCCGGGACCTGATCCCCGAGCCGCCGTCCACGTACTACTACCGGCAGATCTTCTGCTGCTTCTTCCGCGACAAGCACGGGGTGGCCTCCCTCGACACCGTCGGCCGGGACAACGCGACGTTCGAGACGGACTATCCGCACGTCGACTCGACCTTCCCGAACACCAAGGAGGTCGCGCTCGACCACGTGAAGGGCCTCGACGACGAGACGATCTACAAGCTGATGCGCGGCAACGCCATCCGCATGCTCGATCTGGACCTCGACAAGGACCGCAAGTAGGGCCTGCGGCATGGACCTCACGTACACGGACGAAGAAGAGGGGTTCCGGGCGCGGCTTCGGGAGTGGCTGGGCGGCGTGCTGCCCACGCTGCCGCCGAAACCCTCGCCCGGCGACTGGCCGGGCAGACGCGCGTACGACACGGGCTGGCAGCGGCGCCTGTACGACGCCGGGTACGGGGACGTGCACTGGGACGCCTCGCCGACCAAGCGGCTGATCTTCCTGGAGGAGACGGAGAAGGCGGGCGCGCCTTATGTGGGCGCGAACTTCGTCGGGCTGCTGCACGCCGGGCCGACCATCGCCGCCGAGGGCAGCCCCGGGCAACGGGACCGCTGGCTCGCGCCGATCCTGTGCGGGGACGAGGTGTGGTGCCAGGGGTTCAGCGAACCGGACGCCGGGTCCGACCTGGCGGCGCTGCGGACCAAGGCAAGGCGCGAGGGCGACGAGTACGTGATCAGCGGCTCGAAGATCTGGACCTCGCACGCCGAGGTCGCCGACTGGTGCGAACTGCTCGTGCGCACCGACGGGGACGCCCCCAAGCACAAGGGCATCACCTGGCTCGCCATGCCGATGGACGCCCCCGGGATCACGGTGCGCCCGCTGCGCACGCTCGCCGGGTCGACCGAGTTCGCCGAGATGTTCCTCGACGACGTGCGGGTGCCGGTCGGCAACCGGGTCGGCGAGGAGAACGACGGCTGGCGCGTGACCATGGTGACCCTGTCCTTCGAGCGCGGCACCGCGTTCGTCGGCGAGGTCGTCGCCTGCCGCCGGGTCCTCGGCGAGCTGGCCGCCCACGCGAAGAAGACGGGACGCTGGGAGGACGCCGTGCTCCGCCGCGAACTCGCGCTGCTGTCCGCCGAGTTCAGCGCCCTGTGGCGGCTCACCCAGTGGAATGTGAGCGAGGCGCAGGCGAGCGGCGGCGTGCCGGGCGTCGGCGGCTCGGTCTTCAAGCTGCGCTACTCGCACGCCCGGCAGCAGCTCTACGACACCGCGGCCAAGGTCCTCGGCGGCGCAGGTGCCCTCGACACCGACCAGGAGTGGACGCTCGACCGGCTCTCCTCCCTGTCGTACACGATCGCCGCGGGCACCTCGCAGATCCAGCGGAACATCGTCGCCGAGCGGATCCTCGGGCTGCCCAAGTCTTCGAAGGGGGGACGGTAGGCGTGCACTTCCAACTGACGGAGGAGCAACGGGCGTTGCGCGAGGGCACCCGCGAGCTGCTCGCCGGGCGGTTCGGGCGGGACGCGCTGCGGGCCGCCGTGGACGCGCCGGGGATCGACCGGGGGCTCTGGCGCGAGCTGGGCGGGGCGGGACTCTTCGCGCTGTGCCTGCCGGAGTCCGAGGGCGGGGTCGGGCTCGGCCTGCCGGACGCGGTGGTCGTGTTCGAGGAGGTGGGGCGGGCCCTTGTGCCGGGCCCGCTGGTGGCCACCTTCCTCGCGGCGGGTGAGGTGCCGGGCGCCGCAAGCGGCGAGGCGGTGGTGACCGCGCCGTACGGGTCCCTGCTGCCGTGGCGGGACGGCGCGGACGTGGTGCGCGGGGAGGTGTCCACGGCCCGCCCGATCGCCTCGGCGGACCCGCTCACCCCCCTGCACGCCCTCCCCGAGCCGGCCCCCGTCCCGCTGGAGGCGACCCTCCTGTACGCCGCCGAACAGCTCGGCTCGGCCGGCCGCACCCTCGACATGGCGGTCCAACACGCCCGGGAGCGCGAGCAGTTCGGGCAGCCGATCGGCTCGTTCCAGGCGGTGAAGCACCTCTGCGCCGAGATGCTCGTTCGGGTGGAGGTGGCCCGCGCCGCCGTGTACGCGGCGGCCGTCACGGCCGATCCCGTCGAGGTCGCGGCGGCGGAACTGCTCGCCGACGAGGCCGCCGTACAGGGCGCCCGTGACTGCCTCCAGGTGCACGGCGGCATGGGCTTCACCTGGGAGGCCGACGTACATCTGCATCTGAAGCGGGCGTGGGTGCGGGCCGAGTTGGGCGGCAGTGCGAGGGGTGCGGAAAAGGTGCTCGCGGCCGCGCTGTGACCCCCGTGCGAAGGCGGCCGCGCGTCCGGAAAGCGAACGCGCGGCTGTCTGAGCGGAGGGCCTGAGCAAGGGTGCACGCACAGTGACCGTGCGTGGTTATCGGGTTGTGTCCTGCGCGAGGCTCGTCACGGCACGGAGTCGGCGTCCGGCTCCGGTACCTTGTGGCAGATGCGAGTGGTGCTGAAGCCGAGCGACGTCGCCGGTGTTGCCTCCGAGGCGGCTCCGGATCCCTGGATGCCCGCCGTTCGCAGCGCAGGGCGGGTTTTCGCGCCCGTCTGTTCGAGCCCCGGCGGGACGCGTCGCACAGTATGCCGCACGCGTACTCCTTCGCGCTGGAATATGCCCGAAGCGCTTGTTGAGGTGACTGAACGTCAACCATGCTGTGTCTCAAGGGGTTCACGTTCCGTGATCCCTCTCACTGGTCAGCACGGCAAGTGGCGCGAGGCAGTACTCCAGGGGTCCCGCCGGATTCGGATGGTGTGAGCGGTGCAGGTGCTTCAGGTTCAACTGGAGGTCGAGGCCGACCCCGCGGAGGTGGGGCGGGCCCGCAGGTGGGCGCGCTCGCGTCTCGCCGGTTCGGGCATAGAGGCCGACGAGTCCTTGGCCGAGACGCTGATCCTGATCGTCTCGGAGCTGGTCACCAACGCCGTGGTGCACACCGGGCATCCCGCCGTGCTGCGCATCGCGCTCCCCAGCGATGTCCCCGCGGCGCGCCTGGGCACCGTCCGCGTGGAGGTCGCCGACACCTGCGAGCGGCCGCCGTCGCCGCGGCACGCGGACGGCGAGGAGACGAACGGGCGGGGGCTCGAACTCGTCGACGGGCTGGCGGACCGCTGGGGCTGGCGCCCCGAGGGGACGGGCAAGGCCATCTGG
The DNA here is from genome assembly GCF_044453445.1 of Streptomyces sp. NPDC051684. Taxonomy (NCBI): domain Bacteria; kingdom Bacillati; phylum Actinomycetota; class Actinomycetes; order Kitasatosporales; family Streptomycetaceae; genus Streptomyces; species Streptomyces sp. NPDC051684. Next base: position 24,153 of record NZ_JBITCS010000035.1, read on the forward strand.
TGCGAGATCGACCAGTGTGCGGCGGCGACGGCCGGCGCGTTCCAGGGTGTGACGTTCGAAGCGGTGTGAGCGGGCGTGGAGCGGCGCGGGTCCCGGCGGGGCCCGCGCCGCTTCCTGTGCCGGTTCAGAAGACGGCGACCGGGGCCACCGGCGTCCCCGTGCCGCCCTTGAAGGGTTCCGGCATCGCCGACAGCAGGAACGAGTGGCGTCCGACTTCTCCACAGGCTGTGGACAGGGATTCCAGATTCCAGTTCTGGCCCTGGAGCATCCCCATCTCGACGAGGTCGAGCGCGTGCACGGGCAGCCACAGGTTCTCGATCTCCGGCGGGAAGATCTCGAAGGTCAGGGTGTCGTTGGCGACGGCCGCCACGTCCCGCGCGTGGAACCACTCGGGCGTACGCACCGAAAGACCGGGTGACGGGTAGCCATAGCCGTGCTTGTCGCCCGCGAGGTACACCTGGATCTGCCCGGTGCGTACGAGCACGATGTCGCCGGCCCGGACCGTCACCCGGCCGAACTCGGCCGCCTCGTCGAGGTCTTCCGGGGTGACGGCGTGGTCCCCGGGCAGCCGGTCGAGCCCTTTCGCCGCCGCCACGTCGAGCAGCACGCCGCGCGAGACGATGTACGGCGCCTTGTCGATGCCGCTGAACTGGGCGCCGTGGTGCGCCGTGATGGTGTCGGCGGGGCGGCCGTTGTAGAGCCTGCCGGAGTGCGAGACATGGGTGAGGGCGTCCCAGTGGGTGGCCGCCTGTAGGCCCATCGTCACCGCGTCGTCGCTGGTGGCGACGGTTTCCGGGCCGAAGATCTCCTGGTTGATCTGCACCATCGTGTGGAACGGGTTGATGCGGCCGGGGATAAGACCCGACTGCACGCCGTCCTCCTTGAGGGGCAGTGCGAGGGGGACGCGGCGGCCCGTGCGGACCTCGGCGGCTGCCTCGCGCACGACGTCGTCGGTGACGAGATTCAGGGTGCCGATCTCGTCGGCCTCCCCCCAACGCCCCCAGTTGTTCACGCGTTTGGCGATGTCGTGGAACTCGGCGGGCAGGGGCATCGGGTCCTCCCGGGTCTTGTGTTCCGGTATCTGACGGGTCGTAGAATCCGACCGGACTTGAAATCTAACGGGTCGTCAGAAACCGCGGGAAGGGGCCGGGCATGGGGAACTTCTTGGCAGGCAAGGTCGTCGCCGTCACGGGAGCGGGGCGAGGCATCGGCAGGGCGGTGGCGCTCGCGTGCGCCGCCGAGGGCGCGAAGGTCGTCGTCAACGACTACGGGGTGTCCATAGAGGGCGGTGAGCCCACGTCGGACGTGGCGCTCGGCGTCGTCAAGGAGATCGAGGCGGCGGGCGGCACCGCCGTCGCCGTGGCCGACGACGTGTCCACCATGGCCGGCGGCCGGCGGATCGTCGACACGGCCGTGAACGAGTACGGGCGGATCGACGGGGTGGTGTGCGTCGCCGGGATCCTGCGCGAGCGGATGCTGTTCAACATGTCCGAGGACGAGTGGGACCCGGTCGTCCAGACCCACCTCAAGGGCACCTTCACCGTCTTCCGCGCGGCCTCCGCCGTCATGCGCAAGCAGAAGACGGGCACGCTCATCGGCTTCACCAGCGGAAACCACCAGGGCTCCGTGGCGCAGGCCAACTACAGCTCCGCCAAGGGCGGCATCATCTCGCTCGTGCGCAGCGCGGCCCTCGGCCTCAACAAGTACGGCGTGACCGCGAACGCCGTCGCGCCCGTGGCCCGTACCCGGATGTCGGCGAACGTGCCGATGGAGCTGAAGGAGATCGGGGAGCCGGAGGACGTCGCGGCCTTCGTCGTCTATCTGCTCAGCGAGCGGGCCCGCGAGGAGAAGATCACCGGGCAGGTCTACACGGTGGCCGGGCCGAAGATCGCCGTGTGGGCGCAGCCGCGCGAGCTGCGCGCCGGGTACGCGGACGGCGGGCCGTGGACGCCGGAGAAGATCGCGGACTTCCTGCCGGGGACGGTCGGCACCGACCCCATGCCGATGCTCGAACAGCTCCAGGAGATGGCGCGGGCGGCGGCCGCCAAGGAACGGCCCAACCAGTAACGGGGGTGGCGGGGCGTGGAGTTCGGCTTCGACAAGACGGACGAGTCATTCAGGGGCGAGGTCCGGGAGTGGCTCGAGAAACATCTGGACGAGCGGTTCACGGCTGCCGTCGGGCGCGGCGGCCCGGGCAGTGAGCACGAGGGCGGCGCCGAACGGCGCGCCTGGGAGCGGGAGCTGGGCACGGGCGGCTGGATCGGCATCGGCTGGGGCCGGGAGGGCTTCGGCAACCGGGTCGCCACGCTCACCCAGCAGGTCGTCTGGGCGGAGGAGTACGCGCGCGTGCGGGCGCCGGGCCGCTACGGCCACATCGGCGAGAACCTCCTCGCCCCCACCCTCCTCGCGTACGGCACCGAGGAGCAGCAGCGCCGCTTCCTGCCGCCGATCGCGCGCGGCGAGGAACTGTGGTGCCAGGGCTACAGCGAGCCGGGGGCGGGCTCCGACCTCGCGTCGCTGCGCACGTCGGCGGCGCGCGACAAGGACGGCCGTTGGCGGGTGACCGGTCAGAAGGTGTGGACGTCGCTCGCGCACGAGGCCGACTGGTGCTTCGTCCTCGCCCGCACCGACCCGGACGCGGGCCGCGAGCGCCGTCACAAGGGCATCTCCTTCCTCCTGGTCCCCATGGACCAGCCGGAGCACATCGAGGTACGGCCGATCCGGCAGCTCACCGGGACGAGCGAGTTCAACGAGGTGTTCTTCGACGGCGCCGTCGCCGAGGAGATCGTCGGCGGCGAGGGCGAGGGCTGGAAGGTCGCCATGGGCCTGCTCGCCTTCGAGCGCGGCGTGTCCACGCTGGCCCAGCAGGTCGGCTTCGTCGAGGAGCTGCGCGCGGTCGTCCGGACAGCCATCGCCAACGGCGCGCTCGACGACCCGCTCGTACGGGCCGGGATCGTCTGCCTGTGGGCCGAGCTGCGCACGATGCGGTGGAACGCGCTGCGCACCCTCGGCGGCGCGCCCGACGCGGGCGCGCCGAGCGTCGCCAAGCTGCTGTGGGGCGGCTGGCACCAGCGGCTCGGCGAACTGGCCCTGCGGGTGCGCGGCGCGGAGGCGGCCGTAGGCCCCGCGGACTGGACGCCCGACGCTCCCTACGAACTCGACGAACAGCAACGGCTGTTCCTCTTCAGCCGGGCCGACACGATCTACGGCGGCTCGGACGAGATCCAGCGCACCATCATCGCCGAGCGGGTGCTCGGCCTGCCCAGGGAGGCCACGTGAGGGGTGTTGTGTTCGACGGCCAAGAGGCCGTCGTCGTCGACGACTTGGAGATACGCGACCCGGGCCCGGGTGAGGTGCTCGTCGGCGTCGCCGCGGCGGGCCTGTGCCACAGCGACCTGTCGGTGATCGACGGCACGATCCCGTTCCCGCGCCCGGTGGTCCTCGGGCACGAGGGCGCGGGCGTGGTGGAGGCGGTGGGCGCGGGTGTCACCCATGTCGTGCCCGGCGATCACGTGTCGCTGTCCACGCTCGCCAACTGCGGGGCCTGCGCGGAGTGCGACCGGGGCCGGCCGACGATGTGCCGCAAGGCGATCGGCATGCCGCAGAAGCCGTTCTCGCGCGGCGGCAAGGACCTCTTCCAGTTCGCCTCGAACTCGGCGTTCGCCGAGCGGACCGTGGTGAAGGCCGTGCAGGCCGTGAAGATCCCGAAGGAGATCCCGCTGACCTCGGCCGCGCTGATCGGCTGCGGGGTGCTCACGGGGGTCGGTGCGGTCCTCAACCGGGCGCGGGTCGACCGGGGCGACTCGGTCGTCGTGATCGGAACGGGCGGGGTGGGGCTCAATGTCCTCCAAGGCGCGCGGGTCGCGGGCGCGCTGCGGATCGTCGCGGTCGACACGAACCCGGCGAAGGAGGAGGTGGCGCGGCAGTTCGGCGCGACCGACTTCGTGAGCGACGTGGGGGCCGTGCGGGAACTGCTGCCGGACGGCGCCGACCACGTCTTCGAGTGCGTGGGACGCGTCGAGCTGATCCGCGCCGCGATCGACCTCCTCGACCGGCACGGTCAGGCGGTGATCCTCGGGATGCCGGCGGCGAAGGCCGAGGCGTCCTTCGTGCCGGCCGAGCTGTTCCTCGACAAGTCGGTGCTCGGCTGCCGCTACGGCTCCTCGCGCCCGCAGCGCGACATCAGGCTGTACGCGGACCTGTACGCGCAGGGCCGCCTGCTGCTCGACGAGCTGGTCACCCGGACGTACCCCGTCGAGGAGTTCGCGTCGGCGGTCGCGGACGCGGAGGCGGGGAAGGTGGCGCGGGGAGTGCTCACCTTCTGAGGTCGGGGGTGCGGCGCCCTCGCCGGGACGCACCCCTTCCAATCTGACGAACCGTCAGTTTCAATGGTGTGCATGATGGGACACGCAGGGATGGCGGCCACCGTCGTCCGCTACCTCAGGTCCGTCGGTGCTCCCACGGCGGAGCCGCCTCCCCTGGACGTGCTGCCGCGCCCCGATCTGAGGGCGGTCGGAGACGACGAGCGGGCGCCCGTCGACCCGGCCGAATTCCGGCGCGTGCTAGGCGAGTTCGCGAGCGGCGTGACCGTGGTGACGGCGGACGACCCGGAGACGGGCCCGGCCGGGTTCGCCTGCCAGTCCTTCGCGTCCCTGTCCCTCGATCCGCCGCTGGTGGCGTTCATGGTGGCGCGCACGTCGACGACCTGGCCGCGGATCGCGCGCGCGGGGTCGTTCTGCGTGAACGTGCTCGCGAACGACCAGGGCGAGCTGTGCCGGGGCTTCGCGGTGAGCGGGGCGGACAAGTTCGCGGGCGTGCGGTACGACGCGGCGCCCGTGTCGGGGGCGCCGCGCATCGACGGGGTGGCCGCGTGGATCGACTGCGTGATCCACGCGGTGCACACGGGCGGCGACCACCTCATCGTGGTCGGCCGGGTGACGGCGCTGGGCGCGGAGGGGAACGGGGCGGGGCCGCTGGTGTTCCACCGGGGCGCGTTCTCCGGTCTACGCGACTGAGGACGCGGCGAGCGGGGCATCCGCCCGCCCGCGCCGGATGATCAGCGACATCAGCGCCGCCGCCGCGCACAGCGCGCCCGAGGCGTACCAGACCACGTCGTACGACCCGAAGACGTCCCGCGCCACACCGCCCAGGAAGGCCACGACCGCGGCCCCCACCTGGTGCGAGGCGAGCACCCAGCCGAACACGATCGCGCTGTCCTCGCCGTAGTGCTCACGGCACAGGGCGATGGTCGGTGGCACGGTGGCGACCCAGTCGAGCCCGTAGAAGACGATGAAGAACAGCATCGGCGGGCGTACGTCGGGTGCCAGGAGCATGGGGAGGAACAGCAGCGATACGCCGCGCAGCGCGTAGTACACGGCGAGCAGTCGGCGCGCCTCGATCCGGTCGGTGAACCAGCCCGACGCGACCGTCCCGACGACATCGAAGACGCCGATGACGGCGAGCAGTGACGCGGCCGTGGTGATGGGCATGTGGTGATCGTGGGCCGCGGGCACGAAGTGCGTCTTGACCAGGCCGTTCGTGGAGGCGCCGCAGATCGCGAAGGTGCCGGCGAGCAGCCAGAACGGCCCGGTGCGGGCGGCCTTCACGAGGACGGTCACGGCACGCTTCCCCGCTCCCCGTACGGGTGCGGGCTTCGGCACGAACTCCTTTGCACCGTACGGTTCGACGCCCACGTCGGCGGGATGGTCGCGCAGCAGCAGCCACACCAGCGGGACGACGGCGAGCGCCGACAGCGCGACGGTGACGGCGGCGGGCCGCCAGCCGTGCCGGTCCACGACCCATGACAGCAGCGGCAGGAACACCAGCTGCCCCGAGGCTCCGGCCGCGGTCAGTACGCCGGTCACAAGCCCGCGCCGGGCGACGAACCAGCGGTTGGTGACGGTGGCGGCGAAGGCGAGCGCCATCGATCCGCTGCCGAGGCCGACCAACACGCCCCAGAACAGAACCAATTGCCAGGCGGCGGTCATCCACACGGTGAGCAGCGAGCCACCTGCGATGACGCTCAGCGCCACCGCCACGACCTTCCGGATCCCGAACCGGTCCATGAGGGCGGCGGCGAACGGGGCGGTGATCCCGTACAGCGCGAGATTCACGGACACGGCGAAGCTGATGGTGCCGCGCGACCAGCCGAAACCGGTGTCGGGGTCGTGCAGCGGTTCGATGAGCAGCCCCGGCAGGGAGGCGAAGGCGGCGGCGCCGACGATCGTCACGAAGGTGACGGCGGCGACGGCCCAGGCGCGGTGCGGGGGGCGTCTCGGGCGGGTGCCGGGCTGCGCGTCCGGCTGCGGCTGGGGCTGCGTCTGCGTCTGCGTCTCGGTCACACGAGCAGCTTCGGGGATCTCCTCCCGCGGAACGAGTGGCCCGAATGCCATCCTTCGCTAGGATCGGGCCATGGCCTCCCGCAGTGAACGGCACACCCCGCACCGCGTCGCGGTGCTCGCGCTCGACGGCCTCATCCCGTTCGAGTTCGGCATCCCCCAGCGCATCTTCGGCCGCGCCCGTGACGCCGCGGGGGAGCGGCTGTACGAGGTGGTGACCTGCGCGGTCCGTGAGCCGGGCCGCGTACAGACGGACGCCGACTACGCGATCCACGTCGAGCACGGCCCGGAGGTGCTGGGGTCGGCGGACACGGTGATCGTCCCGGCGTCGCACGAGATGGGCCGGGTGTACGAAGAGGGAATCCTGACACCGGAGTTGGAGGCAGCCCTCGCCTGGATCCGCCCCGGTACGCGCATGGTGTCCATCTGCACCGGCAGCTACGTCCTCGCCGCGGCGGGAATCCTGGAAGGCCGGCCCGCGACCACGCACTGGGCGGACGCCGACCACTTCCAGGAACTCTTCCCGCACATCAAGGTCGACCCGAACGTCCTGTTCATCGACGACGGCGACGTGCTGTCATCGGCGGGCGTCGCGGCGGGAATCGACCTGTGCTTGCACCTGGTGCGGCGCGACCACGGGTCGGCGGTGGCCAACGACGTGGCCCGTCGTACGGTGGTGCCGCCACACCGGGACGGCGGCCAGGCCCAGTACATCGAACGTCCGCTGCCCGAGCCCCGGTTGGCGTCCACCGCGCGCGCCCGCGCGTGGGCCCTGGAACATCTGGGCGAGCCCATCCAGCTCCGTGACCTGGCGGCCCGCGAGGCCCTCTCCGTCCGCACGTTCACGCGCCGCTTCCGCGAGGAGGTCGGCGCGAGCCCCGGTCAGTGGCTGACGACCCAACGCGTCGAGCGGGCCCGCCACTTGCTGGAAACGTCCCCGTCCTCCATGGACGACATCGCCCACCAGTCCGGCTTCGGCACGGCCCAGTCCCTCCGCCAGCACTTCCACGCATCGGTGGGGGTGACACCTACGGCGTACCGGAGGACGTTCAGGGCGGGGGTGGCGGGGTGAGGCGGGCGCCTCGGGAGTCGGCGATGCGCAGGGTCTGCGTCAGGGATTCGGTCAACCGGCGTGCGATGAAAAGTAGTTCGATCGCCGCCACATCTACGTCCACCAGCAAGTCGCGGGACAACGCCAACACCTCACGCGCGTCCACCAGTTGCTCGTGCTCGATCCGGTCCGCCAACCGCGATAGGTAACCGTCCGGGTTGTCGGTCACCAGGTAGGCGGAGCGCCCGTTCTCGCTCGGCCAGGGCAGAAGTCGTGCGGGTGCCGTCTCGCTCATCGCGCACCTCCCGCCACCGGGACGCGGACGCCGTGGATGTGGCGGGGGCCGGTGTCGATGCCCAATGTGGCGAGGTAGAGGGCCCGGCGACGTTCGCGTTGGCGGCGGTGTTCCTCGGGCGTCAGGACGTAGGGGCGTACGAGACTGTGCGCCGCGGCGTCGAGCGGTTCGGTGTGGCGGGGCGGCGGCGCCGGAACGGCGGGCGTGAGGACGACGAGGCGGTGGCGGCCTGGGGGTGGTGGGGTACAGAGACTCAGCACCCAGGTCAGCATTCGAACGATAAGGTCCAGCATGTCGGCGCTCCTATACAGCGTTGACCGTGCCCCGGGGGCCCTGCCAGGCCTGCCGGGGTCTGCGCTTTCCGCACTCTACGCACCTCGCTGCGGTTAACGGCGCTTGTTTCCGTTATTGTCGCTTTACCGCAGATGCTCGAATAGTTCTGAACAGATACGGTCAGTCTGTGGACTTCGAGATTGACCGCACCCGTATCGTCTGGCGCCAGATCGCCGTAATCCTGGCGCATCGAATCGCGACCGGCGAGTACAAGCTGGGGCAGCGCTTCCCCTCGGTGGCGGATGTTGCGGCAGAGTTCGACGTGGCCACGAGTACCGGCCAGAAGTCCCTGTACGCACTCCGTGATGCCGGGCTCGTGCGCATGGAGCGCGGCCTGGGCACCTTCATCGCCGACGACGGCCCCGAACTCGCCAAGACCCAGCCCTTCGGCCCGCCCCCGAAGCCGCGCGCCCTTTAGCGCGACCGCACCGCACTGTGGCGGGAAATGACGGCCCAGCCGTCATTTCCCGCCACAGTCACGCGCTCAGCGGCCTCAGCGGCCCCGGAACTCTGGCCTCCGGCGTTCCACGAAGCTCGCTACGCCCTCGTTCGCGTCGTGCGTGGACATGTTCAGCTCCTGGGCTGTGGCCTCTGCCGCGAAGGCTGTGGTGCGGTCCGAGTCCAGGGAGGCGTTGATCAGGGACTTGGTCAGCGCAAGCGCGCGCGTCGGGCCCGACGCGAGGCGTTCCGACCAGTCGCGGGCCGTTTTGGCCAACTGGTCGTCCGGGACGACCCGGTTGACCAGGCCGAGGCGTTCCGCGTCGGTGGCGGGCAGTGCGTCGCCGAAGAACATGAGTTCCTTGGCGCGTTGCGGGCCGATCAGGCGGGGGAGGAGGTAGGCGCCGCCGCCGTCCGGGACGAGGCCGCGGCGGGCGAACACCTCGATGAAGCGCGCCGACTCGGCGGCCAGGACCAGGTCGCAGGCGAGCGCGAGGTGGGCCCCGATGCCGGCGGCCGTCCCGTTGACCGCCGCGAGCACCGGCTTCTCGCAGTCCTGGACGGCGGCGATCAGCCGTTGCGCGCCGAGGCGGATCATCCGGGCGACGTCCCCCACGACCCGTTCCCCGGAGTCCGGGCTCCCGCCCCGCAGATCCGCGCCCGCGCAGAAGCCCTTGCCCGTCGCGGTGATCACCACGGCCCGTACGCCCGGGTCCGCGGAGGCCTCGGCGAGCAGCGCGATGACGCGTTCGCGCTGGTCCCAGGTGACGGCGTTCATGGCTTCCGGCCGGTTGAGGGTGATCCACGAGACGCCGTTGTCAGTGGCGTGCAGTACCAATGAGTCCAGGGACTTTTCCGGGTCTTCGGGGTGGTCCGGTTCTGCGGGGGAGGCGTGTGTCATGGGAGAGCTCCGTCTCGGGAGAGGGTCGGTGGCGGCCGGTTCAGCGGCACACCGCGAGGGCGTCGAGGGCGACCGCGCCCTGGCCGCGTGGCAGCACCATCAGCGGGTTGATGTCCAGCTCCGCGAGGTCGTCGCCGAGTTCGAGCGCCATGCGCTGCACCCGCAGGATCACCTCGACCAGCGCGTCGATGTCGACGGGCGGCGCCCCCCTGACCCCGTCGAGCAGGGGCCGCCCGCGGAGTTGGTCGAGGACCGCCCGCGCCTGGCTCTCGCCGAAGGGGGGTACCGCCACGGCCGTGTCCCGCAGGACCTCCACCAGGACGCCGCCGAGGCCGACGGTGACGGTGGGGCCGAACAGCTCGTCGCGCGTGACGCCGACGACCATCTCGACGCCCCGCTCGACCATCTGGCAGACGAGCACGCCGTCGAGCTCGATGCCTTCGTAGCGGGCGATGTCGGTGAGTTCGCGGTACGCGTCCCGCACCTGGCTGGCGGACGTCAACTCGACCTTGACCAGGCCGAGTTCGGACTTGTGGGCCAGCTGCGGCGCGGACGCCTTCATGACGACCGGGTAGCCGACGAGGGACGCGGCCCGCACCGCCGCCGCGGCGCTCGTCACCAGCTGCTCGCGCGGCACCCGGATTCCGTACGCCCGCAGCAGCTGCTTCGCCGCGTGCTCGCTCAGCTGGTGGCCCGGGCGCATCAGGGCCTGCGCCTTGCGGAAGGACGGGGAGGGCGTGCGCGGCGCCTCGTCGAACGGGGAGACGTACGAGGCCGTGAAGCGGTGGTGGTCCAGGTAGGCGCGGACCGCCGTGATGCAGTTGGCGAACGTGCGGAAGGTGGCCACCCGCGAGGAGCCGAGGAGCGTCGTGCGGTAGGCCTCCTCGGTGCCGACCGGCGAGCCCCACACCACGCACACCAGCTTGTCCGTCTGTTCCGCCGCGTCCACCAGGTCCTGCGCCAGCTTGTCGCTCATGGGCGGGAAGGGGCCGGTGATCGGGCAGATCAGTACGCCGACGGAGGGGTCGGCCAGGATCGCGTCGATGATCTTGCGGCCGCGCCAGTCGCCGACCGGGTGGCCGCCGTTGTCGACCGGGTTCGCCACGCTCAGGTAGTCGGGTATCCACTGGTGGAGTTCGTCCTGCTTCTCCTGCGGGAGCGTGGGGAGTTGGAGGCCCGCCTCCGTCGCCAGGTCGGAGAAGTGGGCGCCCGTTCCGCCGGAGATCGAGTAGACGACGACGCCGTCGGCCCGCGGCGGCCGGGCGCGGGCGAGCAGGGCGGAGGTGTCCTGGAGCTCGTCGAGCCCGTCGACGCGGATGACGCCGAACTGCCGCATGGCGGCGTCCACGACGGTGTCGGCGCCGGTGAGCTTCCCCGTGTGCGAGGCCGCGGTGCGCGCGCCGGTCTCGGTCCTGCCGACCTTCACGGCGACGACCGGCACGCCCTCGCGCGCGGCCCGGTCGGCGGCGAGCAGGAAGGAGCGGCCGTCCTTGAGGCCCTCGACGTAGCAGGCGATGGCGCCGACCTCGGGGCGCTGGGAGAAGTAGGAGATGAAGTCGGCGGTCTCCAGGTCGGCCTCGTTGCCGGTCGGTGCCCAGTGGGAGAGGCGGATGCCCAGTTCCTGGAGGGAGAAGACGGGGCGGCCCTGGTGGCCGGACTGGGTGATGAGGGCGATGGCGGGACCGTCGAGGTCGTCGCGGAAGCGCTCGAAGGCGTTGAGGTTGGTGTTGGGGCCGAGCAGGCGTATGCCGGAGCGTTCCACGGCGGTGGACAGGCGGGTCTGCGCGGCGGCCCCTTCGTCGCCCGTCTCGGCGAACCCGGAGGCGAAGGCGACCGCGAACTTCACCTTGGTGTCCGCGAGTTGCTCGATGACGGGCAGCGGGTCGGCGACGAGCAGCACGGCGAGGTCGACCTGCTCGGGCAGCTCGGCGACGGAAGGGGAGCAGGGGAGGCCGAAGACGGTCTCGCGGGTGGGGTGCACCGGATACAGGCGCGCGCCGACCCGCTCCGCCCAGTTCATGAGCTGCCGTGTGATGCCCGTGTTGGGCCGGCCCTCCGCGTCGGACGCGCCGACGACGGCGACGGACTCGGGCCGGAAGAACCGGTCGAGATCGGGGACGTCGGAGTGCAGCGGGAGCCCGCTGACGTCCACGTCTTCGGTGCCGGCCCGCCCGTGCACGGCGGGTCCGGGCTGCTCACCGCAGGCGATCACGCGGGCCCGGCGGGAGTCGGTGGTCAGGGTGCCGTACGTCGATCCAAGCATCGGTCCGCCCGCTCCTGTGTGTCAGCGACATCTCTTGCCTGTGCAGTGCCTCGAAGTCCCCCCGAGTAAGAACTGACGCATAGTCAGATTACTGAACTGACACTGTGTCAGGAACAGGGCTGCAGGCAAAGAGATGGAGCGAATGTTCCGAGGGGCGTGCGGTCCGGGGGTCAGGAGCGGAGTTGTGCGGCCACCGCTTTGCCGATGCGGCCGGCATTCAGGGCCAGTTCCCGGAGCATGCCGGAGATCGGGTTGGTGTAGCCCGTGAAGTGGAGGCCGGGGGCCTTCGGGGAGGAGGGGCGGGGCCGCCCCGTGGCCGGGTCCAGGACGTCCAGATGGCCCACGAGGTCCTCCAGGCCCTGCCGGTAGCCGGTGGCCGCGATCACCGCGTCCGGGGTGAGGCGGGTGCCGTCGGAGAGGACCACCGTGTCCGCGTCGAAGGACGTGACGGCGGCCACGGGCTCGACCTTCCCGGACCGCACGGCGTCGACGAAGCCGATGTCCTGCACCGGGATGGCGCCCTGGCGGGCCCGCGAGTAGAGGCCGGTATCGGGGCGGGGCAGGCCCTGCGCCGACAGGTCGGGCACGCTCGCCCTGCCCAGCGGCGCGGCGAGCCGGTCGACCATGCCGACCGGCAGGCGCCGGCAGAGGATGCCGGTGCGCTGGGCGGGCCAGCCGAGCGTGGTGCGGCGCACGATGTGCGGGGTGGTGCGCACGGCGATGCGGACGCGGTCGGCGCCGCCCTCGATCAGGTCGACGGCGATCTCGGTGCCGGTGTTGCCCGCGCCGACGACGAGGACGTCCTGGCCGGTGAAGGGGGCCGGGTTGCGGTACTCGCCCGCGTGCAGCAGCTTCCCGGTGTACGTGGCGGTGCCGGGCCAGTCCGGCAGGTGGGGGGTGTGGTTGTAGCCGGTGGCGACGACGACGGCGGCCGAGGTCAGCTCGCGGCCGCCGGTCGCCCGCAGCAGCCACCCCGAGTCGTCGGGGGTCCGCTCGATACGGGTGACCTCGACGCCGGTGACGACCTCCAGGTCGTGGTGCTCGGCGTACTTCTCCAGGTAGCGCACGACGTCGTCGCGGGCGACCCAGCGGCCGAAGCGGCGCGGCATCGGCAGGCCGGGCAGCCCGGAGAGGCGGCGCGTGGTGTGCAGGTGGAGGCGGTCGTAATGGCCGCGCCAGGAGGTGCCGACGCGGTCGGACTTCTCCAGGACGACGGCCCGTACGCCGTGCGCCTCGAGCCCGACGGCCGCGGCGAGCCCGCCGGGTCCGCCCCCGACGACGTACACGGGCGGACGTTCGTGGCTGCGTGCCGGTGTGTGGGGGGAGTCGGCCATGCACGGAGCGTATTGCGGCGCCGGTTTGAGCGGGACCGGTCAAGGCGGAAACCGGTTGCGAATTGATCACGGGCCGGGGTCGGGGCGGCCGGTCGTTGGTGTGTGCGGGGCCCTTGCGGAGGCGGTGCCGGATGCGTTGAACTGGCCTACCCGAGTAACTGACGTATCGTCAGAAAATGGAGGAGGGGCCGGACTTCATGGACGCGATAGGGCTCAGCGGCGCCGAGTGGCTCGCCGTGCTGCGCATCGGGCTCGGCCTGTGGTGGCTGGAGAGCTGGCGGCACAAGGACAAGAAGGGCTGGTTCGAGCGCGGCACCGGCATCGCGTGGGCCGCCGACGTGGCCGGCAAGCACAAGTGGAACGCGGTGCGCAGCGGCTTCGAGGTCGTCGTGAAACCGCGGCCGAAGACGATGGCGTACGTCGTGGTGTACGCCGAACTCGCCCTCGGGATCGGCCTGATCCTCGGCTTCCTGACGCCGATCGCGCTGGTCGGCGGGCTGCTGCTCAATCTCCTCTACTTCACGTTGATGATCCACGACTGGGCCGAGCAGGGGCAGAACGCGATGATGGGCCTGATCTCGCTCGTCGCGCTGTTCGCCATGTCCTGGCAGGCCTGGTCCCTCGACCATGCGATCGGACTGTTCTCGTGAGCGCTGCTTCCGCCGACGTACGTTTCGATGTTCCCGAACCCGATGCATTCACGCGGCCCTACTGGGACGCGGCCGCCGGGGGGCGGCTGCTGCTCAGGCACTGCGCGGACTGCGGGCGGGACCACCACTATCCGCGGGAGTTCTGCCCGTTCTGCTGGAGCGAGGACGGGCGGTGGCGGGACGCGAGCGGCCGGGCCACGCTCTACACGTGGTCCGTCGTGCACCGCAACGACCTGCCGCCCTTCGGGGGCCGCACCCCGTACACCGCCGTCGTCGTCGATCTCGCCGAGGGGCCGCGGATGATGACGGAGATCGTGGAGTGCGCGGAGGCCGACCTGCGGGTGGGGATGGAGCTGACGGTCGACTTCCGGGAGGGCGGGGGCGGCTTCGCCGTGCCCGTGTTCAGGCCCGCGCCCTGAGGCCTGGCGGTGGGGCGCGCCGAAATCCGGTGGCCGACAGGCACGACAGGCCCGGCGGATCCGACTGCCCGGCTGACCCGGCAGGCCCGGCAGGCCCGGCTGACCCGGCAGGCCCGCGCACTCACGGCCACAGCAGTTCCTTGGCCCAGCCGTCCGGCGTGTGCCGGTATCTGAGGCGGACGTGGCGGCGGCGTGCGTCGCCCTGGAAGAACTCCACCTCGTCCGGGGCCAGCTCGTAGACCGTCCAGGACGGGGCGGCGGCGTCCGGTTCGCGTTGCGCGCGGTCCCACGCCGCGTCCGAGGCGCGCTCCAACTCCTCGTAGGAGCCGAGTGGTTCGCTCTGGTGGCCGACGAGCGCGGAGGCGAGCGCGCCGGTCGAGCGGGCGTGCAGATCGGCGTGGGCGGCCTCGGGTCCGGCCGTGCGGACGGGGCCGCGGACCCGGATCTGGCGGCCCTGCGCGGGCCAGTAGAAGCCGAGCGCCGCATACGGGTGCGCGGCGAGCTGACGGCCCTTCGCGCTGCCTGCGTGCGAGGCGAAGTGCCAGCCGTGCGCCTCGTCCGCGCCGTGCAGCATCACCGTACGGACATCGGCGCGGCCCTCGGTGTCCGTCGTCGCGAGCGAGGGGGTGTGCGGTTCGGGCTGGCCCGCCGCCACGGCAGCGGCGAACCACCGGGTGAACAGGGGGAGGGGTGCCGCGGGGGTGTCGTCGGGGTCGAAGGCGGGCAGCTCGGTGTCCCATACGCGCAAGGAGCGCAGGAGGGCGTCCAGGTCGGGGCGGTCGGATTCCGGTTCCATGGGGCGATTGTCGCGTGCCGGGCGGGTGGTGGATCAGCGTGTCACCATGCGGCCGAGATCGGCCCCAGGCCCGCGATCGGCCCATGGCGGTCGACGGTAGGGGGGGATCGGTGCCTCGGCAGTAGGCCTCGTCCGGCCATCCAGGCCTACGTCGCGGGGCTCTGCCCGGCCCCGCGCCTCAATCGTCGGCGGGGTTGGATCTGGTCGTCTCACCCCGCCCCCAGCACCACCGTCCCCGCTGAGCAGAACCAGCCGCCCGTGCCCGAGGCCACCGCGAGCCGTGGCAGTGAGCCGTCCGCGCGGCGTACCTGGTGGCCCCCCGCCTCGCCGCGCAGCTGCCGCGCCGCCTCCACCAGGAGGAACAGGCCGCGCATGCCGGGGTGTTGGGCGGACAGCCCGCCGCCGTCGGTGTTCGTGGGGAGTTCGCCGTCGTGCAGGAGGCGGCCCTTCTCGACGAACGCGCCGCCCTCCCCCTTGGCGCAGAAGCCCAGGTCCTCCAGGGTCACGAGCGTCATGTACGTGAAGGCGTCGTAGATCTCCGCGATGTCGATCTCGGACGGACTCACCCCTGCCCGCTCGAAGGCCAGACGGCCGCTCACCGCCGCCGGTGAGACCGTGAAGTCGTCCCACTCCGACATCGTCGTGTGCGACACGTGCTCGCCCGCGCCCAGCACCCACACCGGAGGCTTCGCGCAGTCGCGCACCAGGTCCTCGGCCACGAGCAGCACCGCCGCGCCGCCGTCCGAGCGGATGCAGCAGTGCAGTTTGGTGAACGGGTCGGCGATCATCGGCCCGGCCAGGACCTCGTCGACCGTGATCGGGTCGCGGAACATGGCGTCCGGGTTCCGGGAGGCGTTCGCGCGGGCCTGGACGGCGACCTGGGCCAGCTGGTCGAGCGTCGTGCCGTACTCGTGCATGTGACGGCGGGCCGCCATCGCGTACTTGGCGATCAGCGAGTGGCCGTACGGGACCTCGAACTGGAGCGGGCCGCGCGCGCCGAAGGACAGGTTCGAGGTGCGGCGCTTCGCCTTGATGTCGGCGCGGGCCGTGGAGCCGTAGACGAGCAGGACGGCGCGCGCGTGGCCCGCCCGTATCGCGTCCGCCGCGTGCGCCGCCATCACCTCCCAGGTGGAGCCGCCGACCGAAGTGGAGTCCACCCAGCGAGGTTTGAGCCCCAGGTACTCGGCGACCTCGACCGGTGCGAGGGTGCCGAGGCCCGCGCTCGCGAAGCCGTCGACGACGTCGGGGGTGAGCCCCGCGTCGGCGAGCGCCCGGCGGGCGGCCTGGGCGTGCAGGGCGTAGGGAGTGGCTTCGTCGACGCGGCCGCAGTCGGAGAGGGCGATGCCCGCGATGGCGACCTTGCTACCGGCTTCAGTCATGAATCTGACGGTACATCAGATACGGGGGTGTGTAGGAGTGTGCGCACCTCTGGGCTTCCGGTGGCCGCCGTCCTAACATGACGCCCCGTCAGAAAGGGGCCCACATGGACGCCAGGTTCACCGAGGAACAGCAAGAGATCCGTCGTACCCTGCGCGAACTCGCCACCAAGCGCTGCACCCCGGACGACGTCAAGGCCGCCACCCGCACCCCGGTCGGCCATGACCTCGCCCTGTGGGGCACTCTCAGTGCGGAGCTCGGACTTCCGGGGCTCGCGCTGCTGGAGGAGTGCGGAGGCGTGGGCGGCTCCTTCGTGGAACTCGCTCTCGCGGCCGAGGAGTTGGGGCGGGTCCTCGCGCCCACGCCACTGCTCGCCACCAGCGGCCTCGCGGCCCCGCTGGTCTCCGCCCTCGGCACCGGGGCGCAGCGCTCCGCGCTGCTGCCGAGGATCGCCGAGGGCGCCCTGACCGCGACGCTCGCCGTACCGGGCACGGGCCTGGCCACCGCCCTCGGCCTCGTCGCCGACAACGCCGGGGACTGGGCGGGCGGCGGCCGGGCAGGCGGCGTGCAGGCCGCCCGGCAGGAGAACGGCTGGCGGCTCTACGGGCAGGCCGAGCAGGTGCTCGACGGCCACAGCGCGGGCCTGCTGCTCGTCGCCGCGCACACCGGCGGCTTCGCGCGCTCCCGCACGCTCCTGTTCCTCGTGCGCGCGGACGCCCCCGGGATCGTCCGCGTACGCCAGACGGCGATGGACGAGACGCGGCCGCAGGCGCGCATCGAACTCCGCGATGTCGAGGCCGAGTTGCTGGGCGAGGAGGACGCCGACGTGACCGGGGCGCTGGCCGCCGTCGGGGACACCGTCGCCACGCTGCTCGCCGCCGAGGCCGTCGGCGCCGCCGACCGGGCCCTTGAACGGACCGTCGAGTACGTCAAGGAGCGCGAGCAGTTCGGCCGGCCCGTCGGCTCCTTTCAGGCGGTGAAGCACCGGCTCGCCGACGTCTACGTGCAGGTGCAGGCGGCGCGCTCGGCCGCGTACTACGCGGCGTGGGCCGCGAGCACCGACGACGAGGCGCCGGTCGGCGGGCTCGCGCTCGCCCAGGCCCTGGAAGCGCTGCGGACCGGGGCCGGGGAGGCCGTGCAGCTGCACGGCGGCATCGGCTTCACCTGGGAGCACGACGCGCACCTGTACCTGAAGCGGGCCACCGGCGACGAGCTGCTGTTCGGCCCGGTGCATCTGCTGCGGGACCGGGCCGCGCAGGCCGCCGAGCTGTTCGCGCCGGGGCCCGGCCTGGAGGTGGCGGTCTGATGGCACCGCCGGGCGTCAAGCTGGTGCAGAAGGTGTCCTCGACGCGGACGTTCGGCCGCCTCGCGCCGCACGTCATCCCCGCCCTCGACCGCGCCGTGCACCGGCTCACCCGCGGAAAGGTGCTGCTCAGCGCGCAGATGCTGCCGGGGGTGATCCTCAGTGTGCGCGGCGCGAAGAGCGGGATCGAGCGGCGTACTCCACTCGCGTGCATGCCCGAGGAGGAGTGGGGGACCTGGCTGCTGATCGGGTCGAACTTCGGGCGGGCAGGCCATCCCGCCTGGACCGCGAACCTGCTCGCGCATCCGGACGCCGAGATCAACTGGCGCGGGGCGGACGTCCCGGTGACGGCCCGGCTCCTCACGGGGAGCGAGCGGGAGGATGCCTGGGCGGCGGCGCTGACGTTCTGGCCGCCCTACGCCACGTACCAGCGGCGGGTGGAGCGGGAGATCCGGCTGTTCCGCCTGGAGCGCCGCTGAGCGGCGGGCCGGGAACTGCAACAGCGGCGGCTCACGTTGCACCACGCGAACCGCCGCTGCACGACAGGACCAGGAAGAGTTACTTGGTGGGCTTCTTTCCGGTCACGCCCAGGTGCACCAACAGCGCGAGGTTCGGCTTGAGTTCGGCCTGCTTCACGCCCCAGGTCTGGAAACCCTTCTGGTGCGAGGCGACCGCCGCGAGCATCGCGACCAGCGAACCGGCGACCGCGGCCGGGCTCACGTCCTTGTCGAGCTTGCCCTTGTCCTGAAGATCCTTGACCGCGTCGGCGAGGGAGTTGTTCACCGAGTTGAGGATCTTCATGCGGAGCTTGTAGAAGCGCTTGTCGCCCTCGGCAGCACCGAGGTCGACGACGCGCAGGATCGCGTCGTTCTTGCGCCAGAACTCGAAGAAGCCGTCCACGAGTTCCTGCGAAGCGGTCCAGCCGGCCTTGCCGACCCAGGAGCGGTCCGCGACCAGTTCGGTCAACCCAGCACCCTCGGTGGCCACTTGGTCGGCGATCTCCAGGACGGCGCCCTCGACGTCCGGGAAATACTGGTAGAAGGTCGCGGGCGAAGTGCCCGCCTTTCGCGCGACATCAATGACTTTGACGTCCCGGTAGGGCGAGGAGCTGAGCATCTCGCCGAGGCAGTCGAGCAGCTTCTGACGTGTTGCCTGACCACGCCGTCCGGCCACGCGGCCGTCGACGGTCCGTACTTGTCCTGTCATGCCGTCAGCTTACCGAGGGGTGATCGGAGCGCGATCTGGCCGACTGCAAATGGGGTTGACCGTCATGACCTCCGGTCAAATGACGCGCCGTGAGCGACCGGAATTGGCCAAACGTTCGAATTTAAAGAGCATCGGCCCGTTCGGCCTGGTTAGCGTGACGCCCATGCGCCCCGCCCGCCGCGACCGGCCCGCCGTTCCCGAATTTCCTGAAGGGGCCCCTTGCTGGGCCGATGCCCGGCTCGCGGACGTCGAGGCCGGAAAACGGTTCTACGGCGATCTCCTCGGCTGGACCTTCGACGAGGGCGCGGGCGCCCAGCGCGACTACTACACGGCGGCCTACAGCGAGGACCGCTCCGTCGCCGCCCTCGCCCCGGCGAACCTGGGCGTCGAGTGGCGGGTGCACCTCGCCGTGCGCGACGCGTACGCCGCCGCCGAACGGGTCTTCGCGGCGGGCGGGCACGTCGTGGCGGGGCCGCTGTCCGGCGGGACGGAGGCGACCGTCGCGCTCGCGCGGGGGCCCGAGGGGGCGGCGTTCGTGCTGCGACAGGCGGGGACCCACCAGGGCTTCGAGCGGGTCGGCGGGACCGGCGGGTTCTGCGGAGCGGAACTGCTCACACCGGACGCCGCGCTGAGCGATTCCTTCTACGGGGCCGTATTCGAAGAGGGGGACTTCGGGGCGGCGGTCCGCCGTATGGTCGTCGCCGAGGGGCCCGGCCGGTTCCTGCTCCACTTCGGCTGCGCCGACACCGGGGCCACCGCGGCGGCGGCGGTCCGGCTCGGCGGGCGGGTGCGGGTGGGGCCGTACCCCACGGCGTACGGAAGCACCGCCGTGATCGAGGATGATCAAGGGGCGGTGTTCGCGGTGTGCGAGCAGGCGTAAGAGGCCCTGAATGCTCCGAGACACCCCGTTTTGACCCGAGGTTCGCAACTGAGGGCCGAGACAGGAAGAATCGGGGTGCGTGCCGCCGTGGCGCTTCGGTGGTGAGACGCTGACGGGGGCCGTGAGTGCGGTGGCCCGCACGGGGAGGTGGCAGGCGAAGTGATGGATCAGCTGACGCAGCACGATCCGAGGCGGATCGGTCCGTTCGAGGTTCTGGGACGGCTCGGCGCGGGCGGCATGGGCCTGGTCTATCTGGCGCGCTCGGCCTCGGGCCGACGCGTGGCGATCAAGACGGTGCGTACGGAGCTCGCCGAGGACCAGCTGTTCCGGGTCCGCTTCACGCGCGAGGTCGAGGCGGCACGGGCGGTGTCCGGCTTCTACACGGCCGCCGTCGTCGACGCCGACCCGCGCGCGGCCGTGCCCTGGCTCGCCACCGCGTACGTACCGGCGCCCTCCCTCGAAGAAATAGTGAACGAGACCGGGCCGCTGCCCGCCCAGGCCGTCCGCTGGCTGGCCGCGGGCATCGCCGAGGCTCTCCAGTCCATCCACGGCGCGGGCCTGGTGCACCGGGACCTCAAGCCGTCGAACGTGCTGGTCGTCGAGGACGGCCCGCGCGTCATCGACTTCGGCATCGCGTCCGGCGTCTCGAACACGCGCCTGACCATGACGAACGTCGCCGTGGGCACGCCCGCGTACATGTCGCCCGAGCAGGCGAAGGACTCGCGCAGCGTCACCGGCGCCTCGGACGTCTTCTCGCTCGGCTCGACGCTCGTCTTCGCGGCGACCGGGCACGCCCCGTTCCACGGCGCGAACCCCGTCGAGACCGTGTTCATGCTGCTGCGCGAGGGCCCGGACCTGGAGGGCCTCCCGGAGGAGCTGCGGCCGCTGCTCGAGGCGTGCATGCAGATGGAGGCCGGCCAGCGGCCCTCGCCCGCCGACCTCCAGGCCCAGCTCGCCCCGCACCTGTTCGGCGCGGGCAGCGACGACAGCGGCACCGCCTCCGCCTGGCTGCCCGAGCGGTCCGTCGCCCTGATCGAGTCGCGCCGCGGCGGTCGCCCCGCCCCCAAGGCGCCCGGGACCCGGCCGCCGGGCCCCGGCGCGCACGCCGCGCCCAACGGGCACGGCGCCCCCATCCCCGCCATGCCCTCGCAGCCGCCGCCCGCGCCGCCGATGGCGCCCGCCCCGGGGCTCGTGGCCACCGACGGCTGGCGGCACTCGCCGGTGCCCGCGGGCCAGAGCCTCGTCGCCGACGGGCCCGTGCACCTCGCCGGGGCGCAGGTGCCGATCGGCCCCGGGCCGCGGGTCGCCGACGCGCGGGCCGCCGCCGTGAAGGCGCCGCCCGCCGAATCGGGCCTCGCCGGCTCCTGGTCCCGCTCCAAGCCCGCGGTGAACGGTTCGCACGAGCCGGTCGTACCCGCGCCCGCCGTCGCCGAGGGCGCCGCCTGGCGGCCCTGGCGCTTCCGGATGTCGAACGACGTGTGGGGCACGCCCGCCGTCGCGGGCGACCTCGTCTACGTCACGTCGTTCGAGGTGCACGTCCTGGACGTGGCCACCGGACGGCGCCGCTTCAAGACCCGCGACGTCGCCTGGTCCATGGCCGTCGCCGACGGCCGCATCCACGCCTCCGACGGCCCCACCCTGTGGGCGCTCGACGCCCGCGACGGCGGCGACCTGTGGCGGATCCAGACCGACGCCTGGGTGTACGCGCTCCAGGCCGACCGCGGCACCGTCGTCACCGCCACCCGCGGCGGCGGCGTCCAGGCCCGCGAGGCCGTCAGCGGCGACGTCCTGTGGGAGATCACCGGCTGCCAGGCCGACTTCGAGGCCGCGGAGGCCGGGCCCGTCGTCCACGAGGGCACGGTCTACGTGTGGCAGGACGCCCGCCTGCGCGCCCTCGACGCCCGTACGGGGGACGAGCGCTGGTCCTACCCGATCGGCGACGCGGCCTCCTGCGGTGGCGTCCCGATGCGCCTGACGCCCGCCTCCGACGGCTATGTGTACGTCGCCGCCGGCACCCGAGTCCTCGCCGTCGACGTCGCCTCGGGCCGCGTCCGCTGGCACTTCGAGGCACCGGCCGTCTTCCTGTCGCCGCCCGCGTTCGCCCCGGGCCCCGCCGTCACCGGCGGCGGCGTGTACCTCGTCGACCACCTCGGCACCGTGTACGCGCTCGACGCCACCGACGGCCGCGACCGCTGGCGCATCGCGACCGAGGCCCGGCCCTCGTCGGTCGACCCGGTCCTGGTCGCGCGGGGCCACGTGCACGTCGGCAGCGGCCAGGGCCTCTACACCCTGGACGCGGTGACCGGCACCCCGAAGTGGCGCTTCCAGGCCGGCGGCGAGCTCGTCGGGGCGCCCGTGGTGGCGGACGGCCGCATCCACTTCGGCTCCACGGACCACCTGCTCTACACGCTGAAGGCCGACGACGGCCGGCTGCGCTGGAAGCTCGCCACGGGTGGCGAGATCACTGGCACCCCGGTCGTGCGGGACGGCGTCGTCTACGCGTGCAGCAAGGACCGCTGCGTGTACGCGCTCGACGCGGAGAAGGGGACGGGGACCAGCCGGTAGCCGGGTTCCCGGTGTCCGGGACGCCTGCCGCCGATAGGGTGCCCCGCGTGATGAAACGGGGACTGAAACTGACAGCGGTGGCGACCTTGGTGGTGGTGGCCCTCACGGGGTTCACCACCGGCCGGAGCCACGGACATTCCAAGAGCCGCGGCGGCAGCGGGGGCGGGTGCAGCAGCTCGTCGCAGAAGCACGACTCGTCGTCGTCCGGCTATTCCGGGAGCGGCAGCGGCTACACCCGGCACACCCGGCACGGCTCCACCTCGAACTCCACGTCCTCGGCGAGCACGCTGCGGGACGGCAGGGTGAAGCTGCTGACGTGCGCGGACGCGCGGCGGGCGTACGCCACCGTCGAGGTCACCAACCCCAACAGCGAGCGCGCGCGGTTCGACGTCCGCGCCACCTTCCTCGACGCGAGCGGCGCCACCGTGACCTCCGTGGGCCACGAGGTCACCGTGCCCGCGAAGGGCAGGGCGACCGCCAAGGTGCCGGTCGGCAGCGCGGACCTCGCCGCCGAGGTCGACCGCTGCGACATCGCCCCCGACGCCTACGTGCGGCGCTGACCGCGTTCACAGGCTCTCAACGCACCCTGAACTCCCGGCTCTGCGTGCGGGAGTTGAAGAGTTCCGCCTGCCGCTGCGGCGGCAGGTTGCCCAGCTGGATCAGGTCGGGGGCGTGTGCGAAGGCGCGCTCCCGATTGGCCGCGGTGGCCGCCCAGACCGCCTTCACGGTGCCCTGGACGGCCTCCGTCGGACACCCGGCGATGGTGGTGGCACACCGCAGCGCCGCCTCCAACGCCCCACCGGGGGCCGTGACTTCCGACACCAGGCCCACCTCGTACGCCCGCCGCGCCGACATGCGCTCCGCCGAGCCCATCAGCGCGAGCCGGGCGACTTCGCCGGGCGGCATCCGCTGGGCCAGATGGATCGACTCGAAGGCGTTCACCATGCCGTACGTGGTGTGCGGGTCGAAGAAGGTCGCCGTCTCGTCCGCGACCACGAACTCCGACTCCCCGATGAGGTAGAACGCGCCGCCGCACGCCATCCCGTTGACCGCGGCGATCACCGGCTTCCACAGGTCGTTGGCCTTCGGGCCGACCGCGGGCAGCGGATCGTCCGCCGAGTACGGGGAGTCCGGCTGCGGCACGTCCCACCCGCGGTCGATGCCCGTGCAGAACGCCCGGTCGCCTGCCCCGGTGAGGACGATCGCCCGTACGGTGTCGTCGAAGCGGAAGTCGCTCCAGGTGGCGGCCAGTTGGGCGACCGTCTCCTGGTCGAGCGCGTTGTGCCGGTGCGGGCGGTCCAGGGTGACGGTGGCGACGCCCGTGCCCTTGTCGATCTCCGTTGCCACCGTCATGAGCGCTCCAGCACCCAGCGCGGCACGGTCACCCCATCGACCTCCGCGAACACCACCTGCACCCGCGCGCCGATCTTGATGCGGTCGGGGTCGACGGAGTTCAGCGGCGCGTCGGCGCTGGAGACCAGATTGCCGACGAGCCGGATCCGGGGCGCCTCCGCGAGCTCGACGACGATCGCGTTGTACGGGGCCTGGGCGGCGTACGCCGGGAGCAGCGGCGGGTGCGGGATCACGTACGACCAGACGCGGCCGCGGCCGCTCATCCGGCGCCACTCGCTGTCGAAGGACTGGCAGTGCGGGCAGCAGGGCCGGGGCGGGAACCGGAGTTCTTGGCAGGTGGGGTTGGCGCAGGCCTGTATGCGGAGTTCGCCGCGGGCGGCGTACTCCCAGAAGGGGGCGCCGTCGTCGTCGGGGGTGGGGGTGAGTAGTTGAGAGGTGGTCGTCGCGTCTGACATGTGGCTGTCCTCCGGTGCAATTCGTTGGCCCTGGCGACGGGTGGGCAGATCAAGCCCCTGCGGCGATTGAGCAGCGGGGTCCGGGGCAGAGCCCCGAGACCGCAACGCCGTCGCAGGGAAAGAAGAGGGATCAAGCGGCGCGCAGCAAAAGCGCCGACGTCGGCACCCCTTCACCCGCCGTCACCAGGCAGGTCTCCGCATCCGGCACCTGCGCCGTACTCACCCCCCGCAACTGCTTCACGCCCTCGTTGATGAGGTTGAACCCGTGGACGTAGGCCTCGGACAGGCCGCCGCCCCCCGTGTTGATGGGGAGCCGCCCGCCGATCTCCAGCGCTCCGCCCTCCGTGAACGCCGCGCCCTCGCCGCGCCCGCAGAACCCGTACCCCTCAAGGGAGAGCGGGATGAGTGGGGTGAACGCGTCGTAGATCTGGGCGACGTCGACGTCCTCGGGGGTGACGTCCGCGTTCTTCCACAGGTGCCGGGCGGCCGTCCACGCGGGGCCCGTCAGCGGGTCGTCGTTCCAGTAGTTGACCATGCCGTGGTGCTGCGCGGGCAGCCCCTGCGCCGCCGAGTGGACGTAGACCGGCTTCTGCCGGCAGTCGCGGGCCCGCTCGGCGGAGACGATGACGCAGGCCAGCGCGCCGTCCGTCTCCAGGCAGTTGTCGAACAGGCAGAGCGGCTCGCTGATCCAGCGCGAGGTCATGTAGCTGTCGCGGGTCATGGGGCGCTCGTACATCATCGCGGCCGGGTTCTGGTTGGCCCGGTTGCGGCAGGCGAGCGCGACGTTGAAGAGGTGGTCGCGGGTCGCGCCGTACTCGTGCATGTAGCGGCGGGCCAGCATGCCGATTTCGTCGGCCGGACGGAGCAGCCCGTAGGGCCGCGTCCACTGGGCGGGCGTGGGGAGTTGGACGGCCGTGTTCTTCCAGGGGCGGGGCCCCGAGCCGCGCTTGCGGGAGCGCCAGGCGATGCCGACGCTCGCCTGGCCCGTGGCGATCGCGGAGACGAGATGCGCGACCGTCGCGCACGAACCGCCGCCGCCGTAGCCGACCTTGGAGAAGAAGGTGACGTCTCCGGCGCCGATGGCCTTGGCCACCTCGACCTCGTCCGTCTCCTCCATCGTGTACGAGGCGAAGGCGTCGACCTCGGACGGGGATATCCCCGCGTCGTCGAGCGCGGCGATGATCGCCCGACAAGCCAACGTCTTCTCGGATTCCGGGAGTTGCTTCGCGAAGGCCGTCTGTCCGATGCCGACGATGGCCGTCGCGTCCTTGAGTCCCGCCATGGGCACACCCCCACTTGTTCCGTCTGCCGCCTGTTCGCTCTGCTGACAGCGCGTCAGGCTACAGCTAATCTGACGGATAGTCAGCTACGGCGTTGTGGGAGGTCGTTCGATGCGTACGGATGCCGAGTGGGGAACGGTCCCGGAGCTGGTGCGGGATGCCGCCGAACGGTACGGCGAGCGCGAGGCCGTCGTCGAGGGCCGCACCCGGATCTCGTACGCGGAACTCGGCGAACGCGTCGAACGGGCCGCCGCCGCGTGCCTGGCCGCGGGCGTCGAAGCGGGGGACCGGATCGCGGTCTGGGCGCCGAACACCCTGGACTGGATCGTCTCGGCGCTCGGCGCCGTGAGCGCGGGAGCCGTCCTCGTACCGCTCAACACCCGCTTCAAGGGCGGCGAGGCCGCCGACATCCTGGCCCGCTCCCGGGCCCGCCTGCTGTTCGTCACGGGCACCTTCCTCGGCACCTCCTACGTCGCCTCGCTGCGCCGCGCACAGGAGGCGGGCGCCGAACTCCCCGACCTGGAACAGGTGGTGGTCTTCGGTGACGGCGCACCGGAGGGCCCCGGCTACCGCAGCTGGAAGGACTTCCTGGCCGCCGGGGACAAGGTCACGACCGCCGAGGTCCGCGCACGCTCCGCCGCCGTCGAGGCCACCGCGCCCTCGGACATCATCTTCACCTCGGGCACCACGGGCCGCCCCAAGGGCGCCGTCATCACCCACGCCCAGACCCTGCGCGGCTACGAGATCTGGGCCGAACTCGCGGGCCTGCGCGAGGGCGACCGCTATCTGATCGTGAACCCGTTCTTCCACACCTTCGGCTACAAGGCCGGGGTCCTCGCCTGCCTGATGCGCGGCGCGACGATGGTGCCGCAGCCCGTCTTCAACGTCGACACGGCCCTCGCCAACATCGCCTCCGAGCGCATCTCGGTGCTGCCCGGCCCGCCCACGCTCCACCAGTCCCTGCTCGACCACCCCTCGCGCGACTCCCACGACCTGTCGGCGTTGCGGCTCGTCGTGACCGGCGCCGCGGTCGTCCCGCTGCGCCTGGTGGAACGGCTGCGCGGCGAACTCGGCGTGGCCACGGTCCTCACCGCGTACGGGCTCTCCGAGGCCAGCGGCATCGCCACCATGTGCCGCCGCGGCGACCCGGCCGAGGTGATCGCCGAGACCTCGGGGCGGGCGATACCGGGCACCGAGGTCCGCGTCGAGTCGGCCGCTCCCGGGGAGCCGGGCGAGGTCCTGGTCCGCGGCTTCAACGTCATGCGCGAGTACTTCGAGGACCCCGCCGCCACGGCCGAGACCATCACCCCGGACGGCTGGCTGCGCACCGGCGACGTCGGGATCATGGACGCGGCCGGCAACCTGCGCATCACCGACCGCATCAAGGACATGTTCATCGTCGGCGGCTTCAACGCCTACCCGGCCGAGATAGAGCAACTCCTCGGCCTGCACCCGGCGGTCGCCGACGTCGCCGTCGTCGGCGTCCCGGACGGCCGCCTCGGCGAGGTCGGCAGGGCGTACGTGGTCCGCAGGCGCGGCGGCGTCCTCACCGAGGACGACCTCATCGCCTGGGCACGCCGCGAAATGGCGAACTACAAGGTCCCCCGGTCCGTCGAGTTCGTGACGGAACTCCCGCGCAACGCCTCCGGCAAGGTGGTCAAGGGCGAACTGCGGGCCGCGCGCCGCCCCTGACCTCCGGGCCCCGTCAGTGCGCGACGAACTGCGTCAGGATCGCCTGCACCTCGTAGATGTCGACCCCCTTGGTGAAGGTCTTCTCGATCGGCACCGCGTTCCCCGAGATCCAGATCTTGAGCTCGGCGTCCAGATCGAAGTGACCGGCCGTCTCCACGGCGAAGTGGGAGATGCTGCGGTACGGCACCGAGTGGTACTCGACCTTCTTGCCCGTCATCCCCTGCTTGTCGATGAGGATCATGCGCCGGTCCGTGAGCAGGATCGCGTCACGTATCAACTGATAGGCGCCGTATATCCGCTCGCCCTGGCCGAGCAGCCGCCCGTAGTCCTGCGCGGCCTTCGCCGGGTCGATCGGATGAGCGTTGCCGAACAGTGCCATGAGGCCCCCCTCGTGTGTGATGTCAGAGCTTCTCGGGCGTGCGAATGCCGAGCAGCGCCATGCCCCGGTGCAGCGTCCGCGCCGTCAGGTCGCACAGGAACAGCCGGTTCTCCACCTGCTGCGCCGAATCCGCCTTCAGGACCGGGCACTTGTCGTAGAACGTCGTGTACAGCGACGCCAGCTGGTACAGGTACGCGGCCAGCTTGTGCGGCGCGTACTCGGCGGCCGCCTCGAAGACCGTGTCCCCGAACGCGTCCAGGTGCAGGCCAAG
Source organism: Streptomyces sp. NPDC051684 (assembly GCF_044453445.1). Lineage (NCBI taxonomy): Bacteria > Bacillati > Actinomycetota > Actinomycetes > Kitasatosporales > Streptomycetaceae > Streptomyces > Streptomyces sp. NPDC051684. The sequence goes on from NZ_JBITCS010000035.1 coordinate 51,732, forward strand.
GGCACGCTCCGCCGGAGCCAGCTCCAGCTCCGCGTGCGCGGCAGGCTTCGCCTCGCCCGCCTTGCGCAGGATCGACTGGATACGGGCGTACGCGTACTGCAGGTACACCGACGTGTCGCCGTTCAGCGACACCATCTGGTCCAGGTCGAACTTGTAGTCGCGGTTCGGCGACGTCGACAGGTCCGCGTACTTCACCGCGCCGATGCCGACCTGCGCGGCCCGCTCCTGGATCTCGTCCTCGGTGAGGTCCCGCGCCTTCTCCCGCACGACCTCGGCGGCACGCTGCACCGCCTCGTCGAGCAGGTCCTCCAGGCGCACCGTCTCACCCGCACGTGTCTTGAACGGCTTGCCGTCCGCGCCGAGCACCGTGCCGTACGCCATGTTGTGCGCCGTCACGTCGTCGGACAGCCAGCCCGCGCGCCGCGCCGTCTCGAAGACCATCTTGAAGTGCAGCGACTGGCGCACGTCCACGACGTACAGCAGCGAGGTGGCGTCCAGGTCCTGGACGCGGTTGCGGATCGCGGTGAGGTCGGACGCCGCGTAGCCGAAGCCGCCGTCCGCCTTCTGCACGATCAGCGGCACCGGCTGGTCGTCCTTGCCCTTGATGTCGTCGAAGAAGACGACGAGCGCACCCTCCGAGCGGACCGCGACGCCCGACTCCTCCAGGAGGCGGGCCGTCTCCGGCATCCCGTCGTTGTACGCCGACTCACCGACGATCTCGTCGTCCCGGATCTCCATGTCGAGCTTCTCGAAGACCGAGTAGAAGTAGACCTTCGACTCGTCGACGAACCGCTGCCACAGCTCCAGGGTCTCCTTGTCGCCGGACTGCAGGTCCACGACCCGCTTGCGGGCCCGCTCCTTGAAGTCCTCGTCCGCGTCGAAGACCGCACGCGACGCCTTGTAGATCCGGTTCAGCGTCGACATGGCTTGCTCGCCGTCGGCGTCCGCACCGGCCGCCGGCAGCTCCTCCGGGTGCTCGATCACGTACTGGATCAGCATGCCGAACTGCGTGCCCCAGTCGCCGATGTGGTGCCGGCCGATCGTCTTCTCGCCCGTGAAGTCGAGCATGCCGCGCAGCGCGTCACCGATCACGGCGGAGCGCAGGTGACCGACGTGCATCTCCTTCGCCACGTTCGGCTGCGCGTAGTCGATCACCGTCGTACCGGGGACGTCCTTCAGCGGCACACCGAGCCGGTCCGTGTCGGCGGCGCGCGCCGCGAGCGTGTCGGTGATCGCCTTGTCGGTGACCGTCACGTTCAGGAAGCCGGGGCCCGAGACCTCGACGTCGGCGATCAGCTCACCGTTCGTGATCTTCTCGACGACCTGCGTCGCCAGCTCCCGCGGGTTCGCCTTCGCCTTCTTGGCGAGGGCGAGGATCCCGTTCGCCTGGAAGTCCGCCCGGTCGCTACGTCGCAGCAGCGGGTCCGCGCCGCCGGCCTCCGGCAGGGCGGAAGTCAGGGCGTCGGCGAGGCGTGCGTTGACGGAGGCGGTGATGGACGGGACCGGGGCCATGGGTAAGGGCTGCCGTTCTGGTCGGGGCTGGGTTGAAAGAGTCACGGCCAGTATCCCACGGGGGCGCAAAGCGTTTGTTCGGCGCGAGCGCACCCCCGCCGACAACGCGTTTTACCCCAGCCGCGAGTAACTGGGACAATGGCAGCGCGCGGAGTACCGCCGCGTGTCCCCGAAGCAGGAGAGAAGGACGAGCCGACAGTGGCCCAGAGCACCGGAGCGGAGACCCCAGAGAACGCGGACTGGGTCTCCCGATACGCGGACGATGTCATCGCCGAGTCCGAGCGTCGTGCCCCCGGCAAACCGGTCGTCGTCGCCTCCGGCCTCTCCCCGTCCGGCCCGATCCACCTCGGCAACCTCCGCGAGGTCATGACCCCGCACCTCGTCGCCGACGAGATCCGCCGCCGCGGATACACCGTGCGCCACCTCATCTCCTGGGACGACTTCGACCGCTACCGCAAGGTGCCGAACGGGGTGCCCGGCACCGACGAGTCCTGGGCCGAGCACATCGGCAAGCCGCTCACGTCCGTGCCCGCACCGGCCGGATCCGCGTACCCGAACTGGGCGGAGCACTTCAAGGCCGCCATGGTCGAGGCCCTCGGTGAGATGGGCGTCGAGTTCGACGGCATCAGCCAGACCGAGCAGTACCAGGCCGGCACGTACCGCGAGCAGATCCTGCACGCGATGAAGCACCGCGGCGACATCGACGCGATCCTCGACCAGTACCGCACCAAGAAGGACCCCGCCAAGGGCCCGAAGAAGCAGCAGAACCAGAAGCCCCTCGACGAGGCCGAGCTGGAGGCCGCCGAGGGCTCCGGCGCCGCGTCCGAGGACGACGGCAGCGGCGGCGCGGGCGGCTACTACCCGTACAAGCCGTTCTGCGGCCAGTGCGGCAAGGACCTCACCACCGTCACCTCGTACGACGACGACACCACCGAGCTGTCCTACACCTGCACGCTCGACGGCTTCACCGAGACCGTCCTGCTGTCCGAGTTCAACCGCGGCAAGCTGGTCTGGAAGGTCGACTGGCCGATGCGCTGGGCCTTCGAGGGCGTGATCTTCGAGCCGTCGGGTGTCGACCACTCGTCGCCGGGTTCGTCGTTCCAGGTCGGCGGCCAGATCGTCGGCAAGATCTTCGGCGGCAAGCAGCCGATCGGCCCCATGTACGCCTTCGTCGGCATCTCCGGCATGGCCAAGATGTCGTCCAGCAAGGGCGGCGTCCCCACCCCCGGCGACGCCCTCCAGATCATGGAGCCGCAGCTGCTGCGCTGGCTCTACGCCCGCCGCAGGCCCAACCAGTCCTTCAAGATCGCCTTCGACCAGGAGATCCAGCGGCTCTACGACGAGTGGGACAAGCTCAACGCGAAGGTCGCCGACGGCACCGTGCTGCCCGCCGACGCCGCCGCGCACAGCCGCGCCGTCGGCGTCGCCGGCCGCGAACTGCCCCGCACCCCGCGCCCGCTGCCCTACCGCACCCTCGCCTCCGTCGCCGACGTCACCGCCGGCGACGAGGAGCAGACCCAGCGGATCCTCTCCGAACTCGACCCGGCGAACCCGGTCACCGACCTGGACACCGTCCGCCCCCGGCTCGACAAGGCCGAGGCCTGGATCACCAAGTACGTGCCCGCCGAGTCCCGCACCATCGTGCGCACCGAGCCCGACGCCGAGGCGCTCGCCGCGCTCGACGAACAGGGCCGCGAATCCATCCGCCTCCTCCTGGCCGGACTGGACGAGCACTGGTCGCTCGACGGACTCACCCACCACGTCTACGGCGTTCCCAAGGTGCAGGCCGGCTTCCCCGCCGACGCCACCGCCAAGGAACTCCCCGCCGAGATCAAGGTCGCCCAGCGCTCGTTCTTCGCGCTGCTCTACCACCTGCTCGTCGGCCGTGACACCGGGCCGCGACTGCCCACGCTGCTCCTCGCCGTCGGCGCGGACCGCGTGCGCAAGCTGCTCGGGGCGTAACGGGCAACCGGACACGCGTGAGGGGCGGCACCGGATCGGATCCGGTGCCGCCCCTCACGCGTGCCTATGCCTCGCTCATCATGTCCTGCTCGAAGCGGACCGCGAACTGGTTCATGTACCGGTTCACCTCTTCCGCCGTCAGCCGCACCCCGTACTGTGCCTCCACGTTCGCCGCGAACGCCCTCGGCGTCGGCAGCCCCTCGCCCTCTATCGAGCCGCGGAACACCTGATACAGCTCGTCGTCCGTCGGATGCTCGACCAGTTCCGGCGCGCCCTCACCCAACGGCCGCGTCCCGCCCGCCCCGTTGGGCACCGGGAACTCCTCCGGCTCCAGCTCGGGCTGGGGCTGGGGCTGGGGAGCACGCGGCGCCGGCACCGGGGCCTGCTGGGCCGGCGGCTGCGGCTCCGGTTCGGGCCCCGGCTCCGGATGCTGCTGCGGCTGCGGCTCGAAGGACGGGTCGTAATCCCCGCGGTACTCCTTCGGCCGCGGCTCGGCGAACCACTGGCTCGGCGCCTCCTCCACCACTGCCTGCGCCACCGGCGGACGCTCCACGGGCCCGCGCTCCAGCTCCGGCGCCGACACCCGCGGCGCCGCCGGCAGCAGCGGCGCCTCGATGCCCGCCGCCGCGAGGCCCTCCGGCGCCGTCTGCGCCAGCGGCACCCCGTACCGGGCGAGCCGCAGTGGCATCAGCGACTCCACCGGAGCCTTCCGCCGCCACGCCCGCCCGAACCGCGAACGCAGCCGCGCCTGATACACCAGACGCTCCTGCTCCAGCTTGATGACCTCGTCGTACGAACGCAGCTCCCACAGCTTCATCCGCCGCCACAGAAGGAACGTCGGCAGCGGGGACAGCAGCCACCGCGTGATCCGCACACCCTCCATGTGCTTGTCCGCCGTGATGTCCGCGATCCGCCCGATCGCATGCCGGGCCGCCTCCACGGCCACCACGAACAGCACCGGAATCACCGCGTGCATACCGGTGCCCAACGGATCCGGCCAGGCCGCCGCACCGTTGAACGCGATCGTCGCCGCCGTCAGCAGCCACGCCGTCTGCCGCAGCAACGGGAACGGAATCCGGATCCACGTCAGCAGCAGATCCAGCGCGAGGAGCACACAGATACCGGCGTCGATACCGATCGGGAAGACGTACGAGAAGTCGCCGAAGCCCTTTTGCAGGGCCAACTCCCGCACAGCGGCGTACGAACCGGCGAAACCGATCGCGGCGATGACCACCGCACCCGCGATGACCACCCCCACGAGTATCCGGTGCGTCCGTGTCAGCTTCAGTGGCGCGGCCACTCCACTTCCCCTCCAAGTTCCGGCTGTTGCGGCCAACAGACTGGCACATGCACGGGCAGGGGCGCGGGCCGGTACGTGCGGAAGCCCGGCTCCCCAAGGGGGAACCGGGCTTCCGACAGGAGGTCAGCGGGGTGCGGTCACGCGCCCTTCTTCGACTCCTTGGACTCCGAGGCGGACGCCGACGGCTTCGCCGAACCACCGGCGTCACCGTCCTTGCCGGACCCGCCCTTGGCGGACTCGATGACCTTGGCCGCCGCTTCCTTCGCCGCCTTCTGCGCGTCCTTCGACAGCGAGCTCGCGGCCGGGGCGTCCTCGCCCGCGAGACCCGAACCGTTGTAGTCGACCGTCACCACGACGTTGTCCACGCGCGAGACGATCGTCTGCTGCTTGGACGTGACGTCGTCCTTCTTGTCCTTGTACTTCCGGTCGTAGCTGATCTGCGTCGCCTCGTCGCCCGTCTTGGACACCGGCTCCGTCTTGACGCCCTTCGCGCCCTTGGTCGCCTTGGCGTCCTCGACCTGCTTCGCGTAGTAGGCCTTGGCCAGCTTGTCGGCGCTGCCCCGGTTCACGTCCGAGTCGAAACGGAGCATCGACACATTGAGCCAGCGGAACTGCGAGCCCTTCACGCCGTTGTTGTCCAGGCTCGACCAGGAGCAGCTCGCACGCGTCGACTCGTCGTCGGACGCGCCGGCCTTGCTCTCGCCCTTCGGAACCAGGTCCTTCAGGGTGCTCTTCGAGAACGCGTCGCAGGCCTGCGGCAGCTCCTTGTACGTCGCGGGCGCGACCTTCTTCGCCTTGGCGCCCGAGGCCGACGCCGAGGCCTTCGCCTGCGCGTCGTCCTTCGCGCTGTCGGAACCGGAACCGGACGAGCAGCCGGCTACGACGAGAACCGCAGGCACAGCGGCCGCGCAGACAAGGGTGCGGGTGAGTCGCTTGGTCGGACGGTGCATGGTTCCTTCACTAGGACGCTGACAGGGCCACGGCCTCGCCACGTGAAGACCATTCGACCTTCACGAGTGGGGCTCGATGGGTCACCGTACGCCGTGCCCGACGCGCGCGTCTCGCCTTCACCATGCCATCGCGCTGTGCCCGAATGCCCCTAATCGCCGAACTTGCCGACCAGGTTCCCGGCCAGATTTCGCGCTGTGTCCTGCATTTCCTTGCTGTCCGGCACCTTCTCGGCGGCCGCCGTCTGCACCTCGTACTGGACGGTCACCAACACATTCGACGTGCGGAACGCCACAGTCACCGTGCGGTGCCGACCGGTCGTCGGGCCCGCCAGCACGTCGTCCACGAACGCCTCGTCACCGAGGTCGTCGAGCAGCCGCGGCTGAAGATCCGCGGGGGACGCGGAGGGGGAGCCGCTGTCGGAGTCGGAAGGGGGCGGAGAGTCCGAAGTGTCGGAATCATCCGCACTCTTGGAAGGGGAGGGTGAGGCGCTGTCGGACGGCTCGTCCGACGCGGCCTTCGAGGCCGAGGCCGACGCCTCCGACGCCACCGGCTCCGGCAGATCCGCCGCATCCACCTTCGACGCGAACACCGACGCCGCGCGGTCGTCGTCGCTCACCGCCGTGTCGTACGACACCACCCGCTCGAAGTCGAGGCTCAGACGATGCGTGCCACCCCGGGCCGAATCGTCCTTCCACCGGCACCCGACCCGGCGATCCGTGTCGTACGTGACCGTGGCCGTGCCCTCGTACGCCTTCTCGCGCTGCTCCGCGTCCGGGAGCCGCTTGATGCCGGGGAGCATCTCGTTCAGCGTGTCCTGGCCCGGCTGGCCGCACGGCTCGGGCAGCGTCCGGTACTTGCCCGGCTCCGCGGTCGACGCGGTGGCGCTCGGCCCGCCGGGCTTCGAGTCGTCGGTACCGCCGTCGCTGTCGGAGCCGCTGGTGCAGCCGGCGAGCACGGCCGCGAGGAGCGCGGCGACACCCGGTACGAACGCGTACGACTTCCGCTGCACCCTGAGGCTCCTCTCGGCGCCTTGCGCCTGGTTAATCGGTTGCCGCGGTGGGGCGGCCAATGGGCACTATGTCTATCGCACGCGCCGCCGTGGACGCCGGTCCGGCATCCGATTTGCCGCCCTGGCGACGGTATTTGCGCTACATCCATTTCGCTCGCTTCACCACTTCAGGTCCAACTCATCCAATCCTCGGGGGATTTCATGTCATACGTAGAGGTACCGGGCGCCAAGGTCCCGATCCGCATGTGGGCCGACCCGGCCACGGTGGACCCGGGCGCGCTCCAGCAGCTCCAGAACGTGGCGACGCTGCCCTGGATCAAGGGCCTGGCCGTCATGCCCGACGTCCACTACGGAAAGGGCGCCACGGTCGGCTCGGTGATCGCGATGCAGGGCGCGGTCTGCCCGGCGGCGGTCGGCGTCGACATCGGCTGCGGCATGAGCGCGGTGAAGACGTCCCTGACGGCCAACGACCTCCCGGGTGACCTGTCGCGACTGCGGTCGAAGATCGAGCAGGCGATTCCGGTGGGGCGGGGGATGCATGACGAGCCGGTGGATCCTGGGCGGCTGCACGGGTTCGCCACGGCGGGGTGGGACGACTTCTGGGGGCGGTTCGACGGGGTCGTCGATGCGGTGAAGTTCCGGGAGGGGCGGGCCGTGAAGCAGATGGGAACGCTTGGATCCGGAAATCACTTTGTGGAAGTTTGTGTAGATATGTCCGATTTGGTCTGGCTCATGCTGCACTCCGGTTCCCGCAACATCGGCAAGGAACTGGCGGACCATCACATCGGCGTCGCGCAGGGCCTGTCGCACAACCAGAACCTGGTCGACCGGGACCTGGCCGTGTTCATCGCGGAGACCCCGCAGATGGCGGCGTACCGCAACGACCTGTTCTGGGCGCAGGAGTACGCCAAGTACAACCGCTCGATCATGATGGCGCTCTTCAAGGACGTGATCCGCAAGGAGTTCAAGAAGGCGAAGCCGACGTTCGAGCCGGAGATCAGTGCTCACCACAACTACGTGAGCGAAGAGCGGTACGACGGGGTGGACCTCCTCGTGACCCGCAAGGGAGCGATCCGCGCGGGCTCCGGCGAGTACGGGATCATCCCCGGCTCCATGGGCACGGGCTCGTACATCGTGAAGGGCCTCGGCAACGCGGCGTCCTTCAACTCCGCGTCGCACGGGGCAGGCCGGAAGATGAGCCGGAACGCCGCGAAGAAGCGCTTCTCGACGCGCGACCTGGAGGAGCAGACGCGGGGCGTGGAGTGCCGCAAGGACTCCGGCGTCGTGGACGAGATCCCGGGCGCGTACAAGCCGATCGAGCAGGTCATCGACCAGCAGCGCGACCTTGTGGAGGTCGTGGCCAAGCTCAAGCAGGTCGTCTGTGTGAAGGGCTGACCCGAGGGGGCCGCGCGTACCCTGGGCCTTGGTTCAGATCGTCGCCGAAAGGTAGGGCAAGACCATGGCCCCGGCCCCCGCATCCCGTATTGCCGTCGTCACGGGTGCCAGCAGTGGCATCGGTGCCGCTACCGCTCGGCGGCTGGCGGCCGAGGGGTATCGCGTGGTGCTCACGGCTCGTCGGGAGGACCGGATCGAGGCGGTTGCCAAGGAGATCACGGCTGCCGGGCACGATGCCGTCGCGTTCGCGTTGGACGTGACCGATCGGGCCGCCGTCGACGAGTTCGCTTCGGCGTTCAAGACCATTGGTGTGCTGGTCAACAATGCCGGGGGTGCCTTGGGCGCCGATCCCGTTGCCACCGGGGACCCGGATCAGTGGCGGCAGATGTACGAGACGAACGTCATCGGCACGCTCAATGTCACGCAGGCGCTGCTGCCTGCGCTCACGGCGAGTGGGGACGGGACCGTGGTGGTGCTGTCGTCGACCGCCGGGCACGGGACCTATGAGGGTGGCGGCGGGTACGTCGCCGCCAAGCACGGGGAGCATGTGCTCGCCGAGACGTTGCGGCTTGAGATCGTCGGGACGCCCGTGCGGGTCATCGAGGTCGCGCCGGGGATGGTGAAGACCGACGAGTTCGCGCTGACCCGGTTCGGCGGGGACGAGGCGAAGGCCGCCAAGGTGTACCAGGGCGTGGCCGAGCCGTTGAGCGCGGACGACGTCGCCGACACGATCGGCTGGGCCGTGACCCGGCCGCCGCACGTGAACATCGACCTGCTGGTGGTGCGGCCGCGTGCGCAGGCGTCCAATACGAAGGTGCATCGTGAGCAGCCCCACCAGTCCTGAGCGGCCGGACTCACCGGATCCGCTGGACGTGCTTCAGCGGGAGTACGACGACCGGCGGCTCGCCGAGGAGAAGCGCGGCGAGCGGTACATGTGGTGGTACCTGGGGTACTTCCTGTTCGGGATTCACATCGTCGCGTTCGTGATGATCTACGCGATCAAGCACGCCAATTAGCCGGCTGGTCGACTAGCCCGCGTACGCCGTCGGTGGCACGCCCACCGTCGCCGTGAAGTCGCGGACGAGGTGGGCCTGGTCCGCGTAGCCGAGGTCGGCGGCGAGGGCGGCCCAGTCGATGTCGCGGCGGGCGGCGGCCGTCTCCACGGCCTCGTGGATGCGGTAGCGCAGGATGCACCACTTGGGGCTGACGCCGACGTACGCGTGGAAGAGGCGCTGGAGCGAGCGCACGGTCATGCCCTCGGCCTGCGCGAAGTCGGCCACGCGGCGCACTCCGCGGTCGGCCCGTATGCGGTCGACCAGGCCGATCGCGAGTTCGGCCTGCGGGTCGGGTTCGGCGGGGGCGAGGGGGAGCAGATACGCGTCGAGGGCGGCGATCCGCTCGGTGTCGTCCGTGATGTCGGTGGAGGAGAGGATGGCCGCCGGGTCCGTGGCCGGGAAGACCTCCTCGTAGGGCAGGACACGGCCCGTCCACCGGGAGACCGGCGCGTCGGGCGCGAACGGGCGGAAGGCGCCCGGCCGGAATTTCACCCCGCACACCCTGCCCCGCCCGTGGATCTTGCGCGTGTAGAGCCCGGGCGCGGCGACGCCGGTCAGCTCCCCGTACGGCGGCTCGTCGACATCGTCCTGCTGGAAGGTGAGGTGCACGGACGGGTGGGGCAGCACGTGCGACGCGTACGGCTCCGGCAGGTCCCAGTCGATGAACCAGTAGTGCTCGACGTGCCGGCGCAGCGGCTCCGCGGGCTCGTGGTGGCGCAGCCGCACGCGCGTGAGCAGCGCGGTCGGTTCGACGATCCCGCGGGTGTCGGGGCGGCGGTCCTGTGACATGGGGAGAGCGTAGAGCGGGGCACTGACAGTGGCCGTGGCGTCGCGCGCGTCGAACGTCGTGTTTCTTCAAGCCGGGCGGGGCCCGTGCTCGTAGCGTCGAGGTATGGACACGAACGAGAAGCAGACGCAGGAACAGTCGCAGACGAAGCCCCTCGGTGGGCTGCTCGCCACGGCCGCCTCCCGGGCCGTCCCGGTCGTCAGCGGTATCGAGGACAAGGCCCTCGACGCCCGTACGCCGTGCGCGGACTACGACGTGAAGGCCCTGGTCAACCATGTTCTGCACGTGATCGTCGAGTTTCAGGAGCTGGCGGTGAAGCGGGACTCCGACTTCTCCTCGGCGCCGGACTACGTGGCGGAGGGCGGCTGGCGGGAGCGGTTCGCCGCGGAGGCGGACGCGCTCGTGGAGGCGTGGTCGATGCCGGGTGCGGAGGAGGGGACGACCGGCGCGATGAACATGCCGGCGCGGCTCGTCGGCGGGATGGCCCTGCTGGACCTGACGGTGCACGCCTGGGATCTGGCGCGGGCGACGGGCCAGGAGTACGGGGCCGATCCCGAGGTGGTGGCGGAGCTGGCGGCAGCGGTGGATCAGCTGGCGCCGACGGCCCGCTCGATGGGTGTGTTCGGGGCGGCGGTTCCGGTGGACGCGCACGCGGATCCGTTCGCGCGGATGCTCGCCGCCACGGGCCGGGATCCGTACGGGGAGTAGGGGACAGGAGAGGGCCGGGCCGGTCGGGAATAGCTCGCGTCGGCGCATCGTTCGGCAGGTATAGTTGAAGCGTCAACAACCTGCGGAAGGTGAGCAAGGTGAGCAGCATGCAGTTCGGGATCTTCACCGTCGGTGACGTCACCGTGGACCCGACGACCGGACGCGCGCCGAGCGAGCACGAGCGCATCAAGGCGATGCTCGCCATCGCGGGGAAGGCGGAGGAGGTCGGCCTGGACGTCTTCGCGACCGGCGAGCACCACAACCCGCCGTTCGTCCCGTCCTCGCCGACGACGATGCTCGGCCACATCGCGGCCCGCACCGAGAACCTGATCCTGTCCACGTCGACGACGCTGATCACGACGAACGACCCGGTGAAGATCGCCGAGGACTTCGCGATGCTCCAGCACGTCGCGGACGGCCGGGTCGACCTGATGATGGGCCGCGGCAACACCGGCCCGGTGTATCCGTGGTTCGGCAAGGACATCCGCGACGGCATCGACCTGGCCATCGAGAACTACGCGCTGCTGCGCCGCCTGTGGGACGAGGACGTGGTGACCTGGAAGGGCAAGTTCCGCACACCGCTCCAGTCCTTCACCTCGACCCCGCGTCCGCTGGACGGTGTCGCGCCGTTCGTCTGGCACGGCTCCATCCGCTCGCCGGAGATCGCCGAGCAGGCCGCGTACTACGGCGACGGCTTCTTCCACAACAACATCTTCTGGCCCATGAGCCACACCAAGCAGATGGTGAACCTGTACCGGCAGCGCTACGCCGACTATGGGCACGGCACGCCTGAGCAGGCGATCGTCGGCCTCGGTGGCCAGGTCTTCATGCGCCGCAACTCGCAGGACGCGGTGCGGGAGTTCCGTCCGTACTTCGACAACGCGCCGGTGTACGGCCACGGTCCGTCCCTGGAGGAGTTCACCTCGCAGACGCCGCTGACGGTCGGCTCGCCGCAGCAGGTCATCGAGCGGACCCTGTCGTTCCGTGACCACGTGGGCGACTACCAGCGACAGTTGTTCCTCATGGACCACGCGGGGCTGCCGCTCAAGACGGTCCTGGAGCAGCTCGACCTGCTGGGCGAGGAGGTCGTGCCGGTGCTGCGAAAGGAGTTCGCGAACAAGCGGCCGGCGAACGTGCCGGACGCGCCCACGCACGCCGTGCGGGTCGCGGCGGCCGCTTCGGAAGGGAGTGCGAAGTGAAGCTCGTCGTCGTCTCGGCGGGGCTGAGTTCCCCGTCGTCCACCCGGCTGCTGGCCGATCGGCTGGCAGCCGCGACCACGGAGCGGGTGGACGCCGAGGTCGAGGTGCTGGAGCTGCGTGACTACGCCACGGATATCGCGCAGCACTTCGTGACCGGGTTTCCGCCCGCCCGGCTGGCCGCCGCGCTGGACGCGGTGGCGGCGGCGGACGCTCTGATCGCGGTCACGCCGGTCTTCTCGGGCTCGTACAGCGGCCTGTTCAAGTCGTTCTTCGACCTGATCGACAAGGACGCGCTGACCGGGAAGCCGGTGCTGGTGGGAGCGACGGGCGGCACGGCCCGCCACTCGCTGGTGACCGAGCACGCGCTGCGCCCGCTGTTCACGTACCTGCGGGCGGTCGTGCTTCCCACGGCGGTGTACGCGGCGTCGGAGGACTGGGGCGAGGAGGGCCTCGCGTCCCGGATCGAGCGGGCGGGCGGGGAGCTGGCGCGGCTCGTGACTCCGTCGGCCGCGGTGTCTCCTGACGTCGACGTCGATACGTCGGTGGCGATCGCCCCGCGCTCGTTGCACGGGGCCGTCACCTCCGTGGACCCGGCCGACGGCTTCGAGGTCGTCCCGTTCGCGGACCGCCTGGAGGCCCTCCGGGTGAGCTGACCTGTGGCGGGGCCGGGCATTCGAGCCCCTGTGGCGATTGAGCAGCGGGGTCCGGGGCGGAGCCCCGATCTTTTCCAGCCCCGCCGGCGATTGAGGCGCGGGGTCCGGGGCGGAGCCCCGTGGCCGGAACGCCGGTGCGGCAGGGTCAGGCCCCACGGTGGAGCCGACCGCCGAGCCGCTGCCACGCCCGGCGCCGCCGAGACGCCCCCAGTTCCGCGAAGAGCGCCTCGTACCGGTCCACGATCGGCTCCGGGTCATAGCGATGCGCGGCAACCCGCGCCGCCGCCCCCATCTTCCGACGGACCGGTTCGTCCTCGATCAGGTCCATGACCGACTCCGCGAGCGCACTCGCGTTGCCCACCGGCACGAGCCGCCCGTCGACCCCGTCCGTGATGATCTCGGCGGGCCCGAGCGGCGCATCCGTGCTCACGACCGGCACCCCGCACCGCATCGCCTCGACCAGCGTCATCCCGAAGGACTCCGCGTCGGAGGCGCTCACCACGATCGAGGCCCGCGCGAACTCCGGCTCGATCGGCGACACCGTCCCCATGAGCCGGGCCCGGCCCGCCAGCCCGAGCTCGTCCACGAGGGCCCGCAGCCGCGGTTCCTGCCGCCCACCGCCGTAGATCCGCAGCTCCCAGTCGGGATACCGCGCCGACACCGCGGTGAAGGCCTCCAGGAGCAGGTCGTAGCGCTTGCCGGGGGAGAGCCGGCCGGCCGCCGCGACGACCTTCGCGGTGCCGTCGGACGGCGGCACATCGGTCGGCGGCACGATGTTCGGCACGGCGAGGATCCGCACCCCGGGCAGCCGCATCCGCGCCCGGTACACCTCCGCGTCCTCCTGCGTGACCGTGACCAGCGCGTCCAGCGTCCGATACCGCCGGGCGATGGTCTTGAGCAGCCGGCCGCTGTGCGCGTCGTGCCGCAGGTGCTCCTGCGCGATCCGCAGCGCCCGCTTCGGCCCCCACTGGGCGAGGCAGACATTGAGCCCGGGCCGCGTCCCGATGACGACGTCGGCCGCGCAGCGCTCCTCCAGGTACGCGCGCAGCCGCATGTCGTGCAGCAGCGTGTACTGGCGGTGGCGCCGGTCGGCGGTGGGGTAGACCACGGCCGGTTTTCCGTACGCGGAGTGGAGCGTGTCGGGCGTCCCGGCACGGAGGTCCACCAGGGGTACGAGGGTGATCCGCGGGTCGACCGGGAACCGGGGGGCCTCCCGGTGCCGGGAGGCCGACACGATCTCCACCTCGTGACCGCCGTGCTCGATGAGCGCGGTGGCGAGGTTCAGCGTGGTGCGCGCCGTGCCGCCGACGGCGTACACGTTGTGCAGCAGGAACGCGATCTTCATGTGCGCATGTGTTCCCCGCCAGGCGCGCGCCGCGGGTGAGATCCGGGGAAGCAGCCCTTCGGCCGACCACCGAACAGGGGACCCTCCGACAGGCCACGGGCCTGTCGGGCGGCCGTCCGGGCCGACATCATGGCGGTATGCGCTTCTCGGTCAACATCCCGAACTTCGGTGACTTCGCCGACGCCCGCACCGTCGCCCGCACGGCCCTCGCGGCCGAACAGGCGGGCTGGGACGCCCTGTTGCTGTGGGACCACGTCGTGCACGACAAGAAGGAGCAGCGCGGCAAGCCCTTCGGTGACCCTTGGATGCTGCTCACGGCGGCGGCCCTGGCCACGTCCCGGATCAAGTTGGGCACGCTGGTGGCGGCCGTGCCCCGCTACCGGCCCGAGCAACTCGCCCGCCAGGTTGCCACGTTGGACGCGCTGAGCGGTGGCCGTGTCGTGTTCGGCGCCGGTCTCGGCGGGCCCGTCGGCGACGAGTACGGCGGCTTCGGTGACACCGTCGACCGGACCGTGCACGCCGAACGGCTCGACGAGGGCCTGGAGTTGCTGGCCCGGTACTGGTCGGGCGAGGACGTGGACCACGAGGGCGCCCACTTCCGCGTACAGGGGACGCAGCTGCTGCCCGCGACCGTCCAGCGGCCCCGTCCGCCCGTGTGGATCGGTGGTTTCTGGCCCGCCCGGCGGCCGATGCGCCGCGCGGCGCGCTGGGACGGCGCGGCTCCGCTGTTCGCCGACGCGCTGCACGGTGTGCCGCCGCACCCGGACCGGTTCGCGGAGGTCGTCCGGTATGTGAACGAGCACCGGGAGTCGGCCGAGGGCCCCTTCGAGTTCGTCGTCGGCGGGCTCACGCCGCCCGGCAAGGCGGCCGCGCTCGACATCGTGGGGCCGCTGGCCGACGCGGGCGCGACGTGGTGGGACGAGCGGCAGTTGCAGACGGGCGGGTCGATCGACTCGTACGAGGCGGTGCTGCGCAGGATCGAGGCGGGTCCACCGGAGCTGTAGGGCCGGTTACGGCCACACCAGGCAGTACGCCTGATGCCCCGCATCGTGCAGCCGGTGGCTGAAGTCCTGCCATTCGTGAAGCAGTTGGTACACGTTGAACGCGTCGCGCGGGCCGCCGCGGTCGGGGACCGTGGACCAGATGAACGCCGCGGCGCCGACGGACTCCTCGCCGACGCCGCGCAGCGGGTCGACGACCGTCATGGGGAGCTTGACCACCGCGTAGTCGGGGTGGAGGACGACGAGCTCCAGGGGCGGAACCTTGTGCAGGGGTATGCCCTCGATGCCGGTGAGGACCATCGCGGCCATCGTCTCCGGCTTGATCTTGGTGAACATGCCGCCCATGCCGAGCTCGTCACCGCCGAGCTCCTCGGGGCGCATGGAGATCGGGACGCGGGCTGCCGTGGCGCCGTCGGGCGCGCCGAAGTATTTGTAGGTCACCCCCACCCGGCCACCATTCCCGATGTCCCCGTCCCTGATGTCCCGGGCCGCTACGCCCTCTTCGCCCTCTTCGCGTCGGTGCTTCCCCCGCCGGGCACGCCGTGGGCCCAGGTCGCCGGTCCCCTCGCCCAGTCCGCCACCGCGATGCATATCTCCACCCGACTGCTGTTCCCCGGGCCGCGCAAGCCCTTTTGTAGGCCGCGCGACCGCCTGCGCGCAACCCGATCATCGTGTCAGTGACCTCCCCCACGGTCCCCCGCCGAAACGTGTCGGCGCGCCGTGGCGCGAAGCAGAGTCTAGAGTCCCGAGGGTCCGCGCGCCGGTGCGCGAGAGGGTGGGCCGTACGCTGAGAGGTATGGCAGAGGCGAACAACACTCCCTATCCCTATGAGGCACCCGCGTCGCAGGGGCTTTTCGACCGTGCGGAAGCGGTGACGCCCGGTGGCGTGAACTCGCCCGTGCGCGCTTTCCGAGCCGTGGGCGGAACGCCCCGGTTCATGGTGTCCGGTAACGGTCCGTATCTCACCGATGCCGACGGGCGCGAGTATGTCGACCTCGTGTGCTCGTGGGGGCCGATGATCCTCGGCCATTCCCACCCCGAGGTGATCGCGGCCGTGCAGGAGGCCGTCTCGCGCGGCACCTCCTTCGGTACGCCCGGCGCGGGCGAGGTCGAGCTGGCCGAGGAGATCGTCGGCCGGATCGACCCGGTCGAGCAGGTGCGGCTCGTGTCCTCCGGCACCGAGGCGACGATGTCGGCGATCCGGCTCGCGCGCGGTTTCACCGGCCGGGCGAAGGTCATCAAGTTCGCGGGCTGCTACCACGGGCACGTCGACGCGCTGCTCGCCGCCGCCGGTTCGGGCGTCGCCACGTTGGGCCTGCCGGACACCCCGGGTGTCACGGGCGCGCAGGCCGGCGACACGATCGTGCTGCCGTACAACGACATCGAGGCCGTGCGGGCCGCGTTCGCCGCGCACCCCGGCCAGATCGCCTGTGTGATCACGGAGGCCTCGCCCGGGAACATGGGCGTCGTGCCGCCGAAGGCGGGCTTCAACCAGGGGCTCAAGGACGTGTGTGCCGAGAACGGCGCGCTGTTCATCTCCGACGAGGTGATGACCGGTTTCCGTACGTCGAAGGCCGGCTGGTTCGGCGTCGACGGTGTGGTGCCCGACCTGATGACCTTCGGCAAGGTCATGGGCGGTGGCTTCCCGGCCGCCGCGTTCGGTGGCCGCGCCGACGTGATGGCGTACCTGGCCCCGGCCGGCCCGGTGTACCAGGCGGGCACGCTGTCCGGTAACCCGGTCGCGACCGCCGCGGGCGTCGCCCAGCTGCGGCTGCTCGACGACGCCGCGTACGCGAAGGTGAACGCGACCAGCGAGCAGCTGCGCGGCCTGGTCTCGGAGGCGCTCACCAAGGAGGGCGTCGCGCACCGCGTGCAGAACGCCTCCAACATGTTCACCGTGTTCTTCACGGAGAACGAGGTGACGAACTACGAGGACGCGAAGGGGCAGGACGCCTTCCGCTTCGGTCCGTTCTTCCACTCGATGCTGGAGCAGGGCGTGTACCTGCCGCCGTCGGCGTTCGAGTCCTGGTTCGTGTCGACCGCGCACGACGAGCGGGCGATCGAGCGGATCGCTGCGGCGCTGCCGGCCGCCGCCCGCGCCGCCGCGGAGGCCACCGCATGAGCGCCCCGAAGTCGGCCGACGACATCACCGTCGTCCATCTGATGCGTCACGGCGAGGTGCACAACCCGGACGGGATCCTGTACGGGCGCCTTCCCGACTACCACCTCTCCGACCTCGGCCGGCGGATGGCCGACCGGGTCGCCGAGCACCTCTCCACGCGGGACGTCACGCATGTCGTGGCGTCGCCGCTGGACCGGGCGCAGGAGACGGCGACGCCGATCGCGAAGGCGCACGGCCTGGACCTGGACAGCGACGAGCGGCTCATCGAGGCGGGCAACGTCTTCCAGGGCAAGACCTTCGGTGTCGGCGACGGCGCGCTGAAGAACCCGGAGAACTGGAAGCACCTGGTCAACCCGTTCAAGCCGTCCTGGGGCGAGCCGTACATCGATCAGGTCGTGCGGATGATGGGCGCGCTCGACGCGGCGAAGGACGCGGCGCGCGGGCACGAGGCGGTGTGCGTCAGCCACCAGCTGCCGATCTGGATCGTGCGGAGCTACGTCGAGAAGCGGCGCCTGTGGCACGACCCGCGCAAGCGGCAGTGCACGCTGGCCTCGCTGACGACGTTCACGTACCAGGGCGACAAGATCGTGTCCGTGGGCTACACCGAGCCCGCCCGCGACCTCGTTCCCGCACATCTCCTCGCGGGCGCCAAGCCCGTGAAGGGGAAGGACAAGGCCTTCGGGGCCTGAGGGCCTGTGAACAGCCTCTGATCCCGGGCAGCGACTCCAGCGAAAGGCCGCCGTCAACACGGCGGCCTTTCGCGTACCTCCGCCCATGGCCTTCAAATCGCCGCAAAACCGGACCGTTTACCGGAACCCGCGTGTTCCTCGATCCCTCTTCCGGGGTGCCCCTGTGAATGGGGTGGCGCAAGGAATGGGGACGACGGAATGCGGGACGTGAGTCGCAGGGGACTGCTCGGGCTCGGTGCGGGCGCGGCGAGCGGGGCGCTGCTCGCGGGATGCGGCGCAGGCGGGGCATCGACGGTCGGTACGCGGGGGAACGGCAGGGCGGGGCCGCCCGCCCGGCCGCACCAGGCCATCGGCGACGGCTCGACGGCGTACACCGGGAAGCAGCCCCATCAGCCGGGCCGGCCCGAGCGGCTCGAACCCGGCCAGAAGCCGCCGCAGTTCGTCGTCTTCTCGTGGGACGGCGCGGGCGAGGTGGGCAACGGGCTGTTCCCGCGCTTCCTGAAGCTCGCCGAGGAGCACGGCGCACACATGACCTTCTTCCTCTCGGGCCTGTACCTGCTGCCCGAGTCGAAGAAGCGGCTCTACCGCCCGCCGAACAACCCCGTCGGGGCCTCCGACATCGGCTACCTGACCGACGCGCACATCGAGGAGACCCTGAAGTACGTCCGCCGGGCCTGGCTCGAAGGGCACGAGATCGGCACGCACTGCAACGGGCATTTCTGCGCGGGCTCCGGCACCGTGGCCAACTGGACGCCCGCGCAGTGGCGCGACGAGATCGACCAGGCGACGTCCTTCGTGAAGAAGTGGCGTACGCACACCGGCCGGCAGGACCTGCCCGCGCTGCCCTTCGACTACGACAAGGAACTCGTCGGCGGCCGCACGCCCTGTCTGCTCGGCCAGGAGAACCTGCTGCCCACCGCCCGCGACCTCGGCTGGCGCTACGACGCGTCCTCGCCCGGCGGCGTGCAGCGCTGGCCGGACAAGCGGCTCGGCGTCTGGGACCTGCCGTTGCAGGCCGTCCCGTTCCCCGGCCGGAGCTTCGAGGTCCTGTCGATGGACTACAACATGCTGGCCAACCAGTCCCTCAACTCCACGCGGGCGCCCGCCCACAACTACCCGGGCTGGCGCGAGCAGTCGACGCAGGCGTACATCCAGGGATTCAAGCGGGCGTACGAGACAAACCGGGCGCCGTTCTTCATCGGCAACCACTTCGAGGAATGGAACGGCGGCATCTACATGGACGCCGTCGAGGACGCGCTGAAGGACATCGCGGCCACCGCGGACAAACACTCTGACGTGCGGCTCGTCTCCTTCCGGCAGTTCGTCGACTGGCTCGACGCGCAGGACCCGAAAACGCTGGCGAAGCTGCGTACGCTCGACGTGGGACAGCAGCCCTCCGAGGGCTGGCGCAAGTTCCTCGCAAACCCCTCCTGAAGTGGGCTTTTCCCGCCGCGAGGGGGGTGCGGAAGATCCCCTAAACAGACATGCGAAACTTTTCACATGAGTGCCGCCTCCCGCACCCCCCGCACCACCGCGACGAAGCGCCGCGCCGCCAAGCTGACCGTAGGAGCCGCCGTCGCGGCCCTCGCGCTGACGGCCTGCGGCTCCGGCGGTACGTCCGGCGGCGGCAACAACACCAACTTCGTCACCGGGTCCGGCGGCGTCGCCACGGTCAAGAAGGGCGAGCGCCACAACGCCCCCGACCTGAAGGGCAAGGACCTCGAGGGCAAGACGCTCCACATGTCCGACTACAAGGGCAAGGTCGTCGTCCTCAACGTCTGGGGATCCTGGTGCCCGCCGTGCCGCGCCGAGGCGCCGAACTTCGTGAAGGTCGCCAAGGACACCGAGAAGCAGGGCGTCCAGTTCCTCGGCATCAACACCCGTGACACCAGCACCAACCCGGCCAAGAAGTTCGAGGAGTCCTACGGGGTCCCGTACCCGAGCTTCTACGACCCGACCGGCCGGCTGCTCCTCAAGTTCGAGAAGGGCACGCTCAACCCGCAGGCGATCCCCTCGACGATCGTCGTCGACCGCGAGGGCAAGATCGCCGCACGCTCCCTCAAGCCGCTCAGCGAGAGCGCCCTGCGCAAGATGGTCGCGCCGGTCCTCGCGGAGAAGTGAGCGACGGTGAGCTCCTCCCTCGTCGCGCTCGCTGCCGGTGACACCGTCACGGACGGCGCGCTGCTCCTGGCCGTCCCGGTCGCCCTCCTCGGCGGACTCGTCTCCTTCTTCTCGCCGTGCGTGCTGCCCCTCGTACCGGGCTATCTCTCGTACGTGACCGGCATCACCGGCACCGACCTGATGGAGCAGCGGCGCGGCCGGATGGCGGCGGGCGCCAGCCTGTTCGTCCTCGGGTTCACGGCCGTCTTCGTCTCCGGCGGCGCGCTGTTCGGCTTCTTCGGCCAGACGCTCCAGGAGTACCAGCCCGTACTGACCAAGGTGCTCGGCGGCCTGATGGTCCTGATGGGCGTCTTCTTCATGGGCTTCATGCCCTGGATGACGCAGCGGGAGTTCCGCTTCCACAAGAAGCCCGCCGCCGGGCTCGCCGGAGCCCCGGTCCTCGGCGCGCTGTTCGGCATCGGCTGGACCCCCTGCATCGGCCCGACCCTCGCCTCCGTGATCGGCCTCTCCTCGGTGCAGAGCACCGCCGGCCGCGGAGCCATACTGACCATCGCGTACTGCCTCGGCCTCGGCGTGCCCTTCGTGCTCGCCGCCATCGCCTTCCGCAAGGCGCTCGGCGCGTTCGGCTGGGTGAAGCAGCACTACACGTGGGTGATGCGCATCGGCGGCATCATGATGATCCTGACCGGAGTTCTTCTGCTCACGGGCGCGTGGGACGCCCTTGTCGGGCAGATGCGGACCTGGTCCACCGGCTTTCAGGTGGGAATCTGATCCATGAGCAACACGACCGACGACGTGCAGGTGACCGGTGGCGACCCCACTGAGGCCGAGGCCGCGTCCCAACTGAGCACGGCCCCCCAGGAGGACCGTGCGCCCAACCTCCCCAAGCTCGGTGTCATCGGCTGGGTCCGCTGGTTCTGGCGGCAGCTCACCTCCATGCGGGTCGCCCTGATCCTGCTGTTCCTGCTCTCCCTCGGCGCGATCCCCGGCTCGCTGATCCCGCAGCAGGGCACGGACCCGACCAAGGTCGAGGACTTCCGCAAGGCACACGACGTGCTCGCGCCGTTCTACGACAAGATCGGCTTCTTCCACGTCTACAGCTCGGTGTGGTTCTCCGCGATCTACCTGCTGCTGTTCGTCTCCCTCATCGGCTGCATCGTGCCGCGTACCTGGCAGTTCGTCGGGCAGCTGCGCGGCCGCCCGCCGGGCGCGCCCAAGCGGCTCACCCGGCTGCCCGCGTACGCGACGTGGCGCACCGAGGCGGACCCCGAGCAGGTGCGCGCCGCCGCCCTCGCGATGATGAAAAAGCGCCGCTACCGCGCGCACGTCACCGGGACCGCGGTCGCCGCCGAGAAGGGCTATCTGCGCGAGGTCGGCAACCTCGTCTTCCACATCGCGCTGATCGTGATGCTGGTGTCCTTCGCCTGGGGTCAGCTGTTCAAGTTCGAGGGCGGCAAGCTCGTCACCGAGGGCGACGGGTTCGCCAACACGCTCACCCAGTACGACGACTTCAAGTCCGGCAACCTCTTCGACAGCGACCACGACCTGTCGCCGTTCAGCTTCACGCTCGACAAGTTCACGGCCACGTACGAGCGCACGGGCCCCGAGAAGGGCACCCCGCGCACGTTCCGCGCGAACGTCAGCTACACCGAGGGCTCGGGCGACAAGTCGAAGAAGGGGACCATCGAGTCCAACCACCCGCTGGACATCGACGGCACCAAGATCTTCCTCAACGGGCACGGTTACGCGGTCCCCGTCACGGTCCGGGACGGCAAGGGCAAGGTCGTCTCCAAGCAGACCGTGCCGATGCTGCCGATCGACTCCAACATCTCCTCGCAGGGCGCCATCAAGGTGATGGACGGCTACAAGAACGCGCAGGGGAAGAAGGAACAGCTGGGCTTCGCCGCCTGGTTCGTGCCGACGTTCGCGGGCGCGGGCAAGGGCACGATGCTCTCCCAGTTCCCGGCGCTCGACTTCCCCGTCCTCGCGCTGAACGCGACGCACGGCGACCTCGGCGTGGACGCGGGCCTGCCGCAGAACGTGTACCAGCTGGACACCTCGCACATGAAGGCCTTCAAGGACTCCAAGGGCAAGGCGCTCAAGCAGCGGCTGCTGCCCGGCGAGACGATGAAGCTGCCGAACGGGGCGGGCTCCGTCACGTTCGACAAGGACATCAAGGAATGGGTCACCTTCCAGATCTCCCACCAGCCCGGTGACACCTGGGCCCTGGGCGGCGCGATCGCCGCGATCGGCGGTCTGGCCGGCTCCCTGTTCATCCAGCGTCGCCGCGTCTGGGTGCGCGCCGTCGAGGGCGAGGACGGGGTGACCGTCGTCGAGATGGCCGGCCTCGGCCGCAGCGAGTCCGCGAAGCTGCCGGAGGAGCTGGGCTCCCTGGTCGAGCAACTGCACAGCGAGGCGCCGAGCGCGCCCGACACTCCCGACTCCACCGAATCACCTACTGCTGTTCCTGCCGCCGAAGGGGCTGAGAAGTGAATCTCGCCGCCGCAGTCAACGAGAACCTGGCTCACACCAGCAACGTCCTCATCTACTCGTCGATGGCCGTGTACCTGCTCGCGTTCTTCGCGAACATGGCCGAGTGGATCTTCGGCAGCCGCAGCAAGGTCGGCCGTACCGCCGCCGCGCTGACCGGCAAGGCCGAGACGCAGGCGGCCGCCGCGCCCGCCGTCACGGTCCAGAAGAAGGAAGGCGGCACGGCCGTCATGGAGCGGCCGAAGGTCGTCACCCGCGCCGCCGCCGGCGCGCGCGACGTGCCGGACGGGCCCGGTGCCGCCGCCGGTGACGTGCAGGGCGACCTGTACGGGCGCATTGCCATCTCCCTCACGGCCCTCGCGTTCATCATCGAGTTCGGCGGTGTGCTCACGCGCGCGCTCTCGGTGGAGCGGGCCCCGTGGGGCAACATGTACGAGTTCAGCATCACCTTCTCCACCGTGGCCGTCGCCATCTATCTGGTGCTGCTCGCGCTGAAGAAGAACGTGCGCTGGCTCGGCCTGCCGCTGGTCATCACAGTCCTGCTCGACCTCGGCCTCGCCACCACCGTGCTGTACACCTCCAGCGACCAGCTGGTCCCGGCGCTGCACTCGTACTGGCTGTACATCCACGTCTCGACGGCGATCTTCTGCGGCGCGGTCTTCTACGTCGGCGCGGTCGGCACGATCCTGTACCTCTTCAAGGACAGCTACGAGAACAAGCTCGCCAGCGGTGGCACCCCCGGCAAGTTCGCCACCTCCGTCATGGAGCGGCTGCCCGCCTCGCAGTCCCTGGACAAGTTCTCCTACCGCGTGAACGCGGCCGTCTTCCCGCTGTGGACGTTCACGATCATCGCGGGCGCCATCTGGGCGGGCGACGCGTGGGGCCGCTACTGGGGCTGGGACCCCAAGGAGACCTGGTCGTTCATCACCTGGGTCGCCTACGCGGCCTACCTGCACGCCCGCGCGACCGCCGGCTGGAAGGGCCGCAAGGCCGCCTACCTGGCGCTGATCGCCTTCGGTTGCTGGATCTTCAACTACTACGGCGTGAACATCTTCGTCACCGGCAAGCACTCGTACGCCGGGGTGTGACCCCGCACCGAACAGGCCGGTCCCGCGCGGCGGGGCCGGCCTTCGGCATGTCCGGGGCCCTCAGGGCGCCAGTGAGCGCCAGATCCGGTCCGGCAGGACGCGCGCGGCCTCGGCGAGGTCGATGTCGCCCACTCCGGCGAGCCAGCTGCGGGCGGCGCCGATGACCGGGCCGAGGACCAGGGCCTCGATGAGCGGCGCGGGCAGCGGGGCGACGGCCCCGGACTCGACGTGCTGCCGCATCCACTCGGTGAGCGGCGAGAGCCGGGCCTCCTGCGCGTCGCGCAGCTGCTTGGCGTGCTCCATCGTGAGCCGGTCGGCGTAGGAGGAGTGCAACAGGCGGGAGGCGTCCGGGTGTTCCTGGATGAAGCCGAGGTACGCCTCGACGATCGCGCGGATGCCGGTGCGCGGGGTGCGCGAGCGGTCCAGGGCGGCGGTGAGCTCGCCGAGGAGCCGGCCGAGCCAGCGCAGCAGCAGCTCCCGCATCAGCCCGTCGACACTGCCGAAGTGGTGGTAGAGGCTGCCCGGGCTGGCCCCGCTCGTGCCCGTCAGGGCGCTGACGGTGACGCCCTGTTCGCCCGATTCCGCGTACACGCGCAGCGCGGCATCGAGCAGTCGGTCGACGGTCTCGGCGCCGCGCAGTTGTTTGGGGCTCATGTCGACGACCAGCGTAAGGCACCGCTTCGGGGCTGTGTTTCTATAGTGAATTTCTAGAAATTCACTCCAGTTCAGTAGGGTGCTGAGCCACACTGAACTCCGCTCAGGGGTCGTCGAGCGGAACAGGGGACCGCTCGACGGCCCCCCGGGCGGTTCACTCCCCGATGTCCCCGATGTCTTCGTGCCACAGCTGCGGCTTCGCCGCGATGAAGTCCGTCATCAGGCCGACGCACTCGGGGTCGTCGAGCAGGACGATCTCCACGCCGTGCTCGGCGAGCCAGTCGTGCCCGCCGTGGAAGGTGCGCGCCTCGCCGATGACCACCCGCGAGATGCCGAACTGCCGCACCAGGCCCGAGCAGTACCAGCAGGGGCTGAGCGTGGTCACCATCGTGGTGCCCCGGTACGTGCGCTGCCGGCCCGCCCTGCGGAACGCGTCGGTCTCCCCGTGCACGGACGGGTCGGCGTCCTGCACACGCCGGTTGTGGCCGCGGCCGAGCACCTCGCCGTCGGTGGAGTACAGGGCGGCGCCGATCGGGATCCCGCCTTCGGCGAGGCCGTCCCTCGCCTCCTGGACGGCGGTGGCGAGCCAGGTGCGGGCGAGGCCGAGGTCCATGGTGCTCAGTCGTCCTTCTTGTCGTCGTCCCTGAGGGAGCGCAGGAACTCGGGGTTGTCGTCGGGCGCGACGAACCGGGTGCCGCCGCCGGCCGCGGGAGTGCGGCGCGGCCTGCCCACCACCAGCCAGGCGATCGGTCCGAGGAGCACCTCGCCGAACAGCAGGATGATGATGACCCAGACCACCTTGGGCAGCTTGCGCACCTCTTTCTCCGGGGTGTTCAGGCAGTCGATGAAGGTGTAGATCCAGAGCGCCAGGACCAGGAGGAAGGGCAAGTAGCGCAGCATCGGGTCGAGATCCCCCACGGAGCGGAACGGGGCCCATCGGGCCCCCGGTGACCGGGCCAGGGTAACGGTTGCCGGATACTGGAAGGCATGGCTTACGACGATCTTCGCTCCCTGCTCAGGGCTCTGGACCGCGAGGGCGACCTGAAGCGCATCAAGGCCGAGGTCGACCCGTACTTGGAGGTCGGTGAGATCGTCGACCGGGTGAACAAGGCCGGCGGCCCCGCGCTCCTCTTCGAGAACGTGAAGGGCTCGTCGATGCCCCTCGCGATGAACGTGTACGGCACCGACCGGCGCCTGCTCAAGGCGCTCGGCCTGAAGTCGTACGACGACATCAGCGAGAAGATCGGCGGCCTGCTCAAGCCGGAGCTGCCGCACGGGTTCGTCGGCATCCGCGAGGCGTTCGGCAAGCTCGGCGCGATGACCCACGTACCGCCGAAGAAGGTGAAGTCGGACGACGCGCCCGTGCAGGAGGTCGTGCTGCACGGCGACGACGTCGACCTCGACAAGCTGCCCGCGCTGTTCACCTGGCCCGAGGACGGCGGCTCCTTCTTCAACCTGGGGCTCACGCACACCAAGGACCCCGGGACGGGCGTGCGCAACCTCGGGCTCTACCGGCTCCAGCGCCACGACAAGCGCACCATCGGCATGCACTGGCAGATCCACAAGGACAGCCGGAACCACTACCAGGTGGCCGCCCGCAAGGGCGAGAAGCTGCCCGTCGCGATCGCCTTCGGCTGCCCGCCGGCGGTCACGTACGCGTCGTCGGCGCCGCTGCCCGGGGACATGGACGAGTACATGCTGGCCGGGTTCATCCAGGGCAAGCGCGTCGAGATGGTCGACTGCAAGACGGTGCCGCTGCAGGTCCCGGCCAACGCCGAGGTCGTCATCGAGGGCTGGCTGGAGCCGGGCGAGATGCTGCCCGAGGGGCCCTTCGGCGACCACACCGGTTTCTACACGCCGCAGGAGCCGTTCCCGGCGCTGACGATCGACTGCGTGACGATGCGCAAGCGCCCGCTGCTCCAGTCGATCGTGGTCGGCCGCCCGCCGACGGAGGACGGCCCGCTCGGCCGTGCCACGGAGCGCTTCTTCCTGCCGCTCCTCAAGGTGATCGTCCCGGACATCGTCGACTACCACCTGCCGGAGTCCGGCGGCTTCCACAACTGCGCGATCGTCTCGATCGACAAGAAGTACCCGAAGCACGCCCAGAAGGTCATGTCCGCGATCTGGGGCGCGCACATGATGTCGCTGACGAAGCTCATCGTCGTCGTCGACTCCGATTGCGACGTCCACGACCTTCATGAAGTCTCTTGGCGAGCCCTCGGCAACACCGACTACGCCCGCGACCTGATGGTGACCGAAGGCCCGGTGGACCACCTCGACCACGCCTCGTACCAGCAGTTCTGGGGCGGCAAGGCGGGCATCGACGCGACGAAGAAGTGGCCCGAGGAGGGGTACACGCGGGACGGAGGCTGGCCCGAGATGGTCGTCTCCGACCCCCGTACGGCGGCCCTGGTGGACCGCCGTTGGAAGGAGTACGGACTCTAGTGACCAGCGCTTCAGCAGCAATCCCGCAGCAGCCGGGACGGACCAGGGCGTTCCTGCGCCTGGTCATGATCGAGCACTCGGTCTTCGCGCTGCCCTTCGCCTACATCGCGGCCCTGACGGCCATGTTCGAGCTGGACGGGAACATCCACTGGGGGCGTCTGCTCCTGGTCACCATCGCGATGGTCGGCCTGCGTACGTTCGCGATGGCGGCGAACCGGATCATCGACCGGGAGATCGACGCCCGCAACCCGCGCACCGCCCACCGCGAGCTCGTCACCGGCGCGATGTCGGTGAAGACCGCGTGGACCGGCGCGCTGGTCGCGCTCGTCGTCTTCCTCGGCGCGGCGGCGCTCCTGAACCCGCTCTGCCTGGCCCTCGCGCCCATCGCGGTGATCCCGATGGTCGTCTACCCGTACGGCAAGCGGTTCACGAACTTCCCGCAGGCGATCCTCGGCCTCGCGCAGGCGATGGGCCCGATCGGCGCGTGGATCGCGATCACGGGGGAGTGGTCCTGGACCGCGGTGATCCTCGGGCTCGCCGTCGGCATCTGGATCGGCGGCTTCGACCTGATCTACGCCTGCCAGGACGTGGAGACGGACCGCGAGGTCGGCGTGAAGTCGGTTCCGGCGCGCTTCGGCATCCCCGGGGCGATCTGGGGCGCGCGCGTCTGCCACACCCTCACGACGGCCCTGTTCGTCTGGTACGCCCTGGCCACCGACGCGGGCGCCTTCTTCTGGGTCGGCCTCGTGATCGTCGCGGGCGCCTTCCTCTACGAGCACTCGATCGTGAAGCCCCACGACCTCTCCCGCCTGAACCGGGCGTTCTTCCAGGTCAACGGCTTCATCGGCATCGCGCTGTTCGTGTGCGCGCTGCTGGATCTGCTGGTGCGGGGGCTGTCGGTCTAGGCAGGACCCGGCCCTACGTGAACGAGGGCGGCGGCACCGGATGGGTGCCGCCGCCCTCATCGCGTAGTAGACGCAGGAATGCCTTCAGGCCGGTGATGATCTCCTGGTTGTCCGTCAGGCGGTGCACCACCGACTCGAACTCCCGGCTGAGCGCCTCGACGCGGTGGTCCGTGCGGTTCGCCCGGTCGTGGGCGGACAGGCCGATCGCGTCCACGGAGGTGCGCAGATGCCCCACGTCGCGGTACAGCTCCTCCGCCTTGTCCTCGTGGATGTCCGCGCTCCTGCGCAGCTCGGTGACCGTCGCGAGGAGTTCGGCGACGTCGTCGCGCGGGTGGCGGACCTCCTTGTCGAGGGTGGCGAGCCGGCGGCGCAGCGCGCCGAACCAGGCGCCCGCGGGGCGGAAGAGGGTACTGAGCAGATAGCTGCCCGCGATCCAGTAGCCCGCCTCTCGGCCGGTCGCCCACGCCGCGAGGACCGCGGCCGCCGCGGTGCCCAGGTGCGCCCCGATCGCCAGGCGCAGCATCACGGTGGCGATCCGGGAAGCCTCCGCGTCCCGGTCGGCGGGGACGGCGATCCCCTTCTCCCGGCTGACCCCGGCCTCGTGCACCACGGAGCGCGCCCGGAAGTAGATGTTCCAGGGCACGGTCAGCAGGAGTACGAGCCACAGCAGGCAGATCGCGCCGCCTCCGGCGAGCAGCACCGTCTCGACGGGAACGGAGAGCGTGAAGACCAGGACGAGGGCGAGGGCGACGGCCACCGCGCACAGCACCAGATGTCGGGCTTTCATGCAGGCACCTTCGCGCGCGGGCGGGCCCGGTGCATCGGGGCGGCTACTCAGACGCGTACTCAGCCCTGCCCGGTGCGCCGACGGCGGAGGACGAACGCCGCCGCCACCCCCGCCGCGAGACCGATCAGGTGGCCCTGCCAGCTCACGCCGTCGTTCGTGGGGGAGAGGCCCGCCAGGAACGACGTGCCCCAGTACGCGGCTATCAGCACGCCGACGACGATGCCGAGCGGTCGGCGCTCCACGAAACCGGACAGGACGACGAAGGCGAACAGGCCGAATATCAGGCCCGAGGCGCCCGCCGTGTTCGTGTGGGACGGGGCCACCAGCCACACCCCGAGGCCGTCCGCGACGACGATCAGGGCGCAGGCCAGGAAGAAACGGCGCAGGCCGCCGAGCGCCGCGACGAAGCCGAGGACCAGCAGGGGTATCGAGTTCGCCGCGACGTGCGCGAAGCCGAAGTGGATGAAGGACGCCGGGACCACGTCGATCAGCTCGGACGGCTCGCGCGGCTGAATGCCGAAGGAGTCCAGAGCGTTGCCCGTGGCCGCGTCGACCACTTCGAGGAGCCAGAGCAGGGCCACCCAGGCGAGCATCACCTTGCCCGCCGCCAGCACCCGCTCGCGCGTCGGCCGCCGCCCCGCCGCCCGGCCCGATCCGTCTTCGTACGTCAGCCCAGTCATCCCAGCCCCCGCCCGTCATGGAAAGAACGCTCGCCGCCCCTGCTCAAGTTCCCCCGCCGGGCCGCCGGATAGGCTCGTGGTGTGGAGCACGTCAAAGCAAGCAGCCGCAGGCCCTGGGTCGTCGGGGTGTCCGGAGCGTCGGGTACCCCCTACGCCGCTTCCGTGCTGCGGGCGCTGCTCGCGGCGGGCGAATCGGTGGACCTCGTCGTCTCGCGGGCCTCGCGGCTCACGCTGCTCGACGAGACGGGGATCCCGCTGCGGGACGCGCACTGGCGCGAGGACCTGGCGGAGTGGCTGGCGCGCGGCGCCGACGGAAAGCCGGACACGTTCGGCGGGATCGATCTCGACGGCGACGCCGTGCGGTACTGGCCCGCCGGTGATCTCGCGGCCGGGCCCTCCTCCGGCTCGTACCCGGTCAAGGGCATGATCATCGTGCCCGCCTCGACGGCGTGCGTGGCCGGTGTCGCGCTCGGGCTCTCGAAGGATCTGTTGCAGCGCGCGGCGAGCGTGACGCTCAAGGAGCGGCGGCCGCTGATCGTCGCGGTACGGGAGACGCCGCTGAACGGGCAGACCCTCAAGCACCTGGTGGCGCTCGACGAGGCGGGGGCCGTGGTGCTGCCCGCCTCACCGGCGTTCTACGCGGGGGCGACGCACATCCAGGACCTCGTGGACTTCGTCGCGGGGCGGACGCTGGACGCGGCGGGAGTGCCGCACACGCTGTACCGCCGCTGGGAGGGAGAGCTCGGGGGAGGCTCCCGTGATGCGGAGTGACGCGCTCGCGCTCAGCGCTTCTTGGCGGGGCGGGCGGCGTGCCGGCCCTTCGCGCGGCGCGCGGGGGCGGGCTGCTCGGCACGCGAACGAATGGCCTCGGCCTGCATCTCGCGCATGCGGGCGTACGCCATCTCGATCGTGAACACGCTGACACTCTCCTGGGGGTTCGATGTCCGATGGATCTTCACTGATCCAGGGGATGGACTTTAGATTTTGCGGGGGTAAACCCTAGCGCGCCTTCGATCGTACACATAAGCTCGCGTCAACGCTGAATAATGAAAGGCATTGGACCTTATGGACGCCGTGGACAGGCAGCTCATCCAGGCCCTGCGCGAGAATGGCCGCGCCTCGTATGCGGAGTTGGGCCGGCTCGTCGGCCTGTCCGGACCCAGCGTCACGGACCGCATCAACCGCCTCGAGGCGGCCGGCGTGATCACCGGCTACCGCGCCACCGTCGACTCCGCCTCGCTCGGCCTCGGTGTCACCGCCCTCATCGGCATCTCGCTCTCCGACGCGGCCGACCACGAGGACGTCGCGCACCGCCTGCGCGATCTGCACGAGATCGAGGACTGCTGGTTCATCGCGGGCGACGACTCGTACATGCTCAAGGTCCGCGCGGGCGACGTGGACAGCCTGGAGCGCACGATCCGGCGCCTGAGCGGCACGAAGGGCGTGTCCCGGACGCGTACCACCATCATTCTCTCCACGAAGTGGGAGAACCGGGTCGGGGAGCTTCCCGAAGAGGTCTGAGGGGACGGGCCCTGCCGGGGCCTGTCGGTGCGACGGCGTACGGTGGGACGGTCGTTGAGCGAGGAGAGGTACGGCAATGGACGCAGGGCTCAAGCGCGAGCTGGAGCAGAAGGTCAGGGACGGTGAGCGGCTGTCCCGCGAGGACGGCATCGCGCTCTACGAGTCGGACGACCTGGCCTGGCTCGGCGGCCTCGCCCACGAGGTGCGCACGCGCAAGAACGGCGACGTCGTGCACTTCAACGTCAATCGCCATCTCAACATGACCAACGTGTGTACGGCCTCGTGCGCGTACTGCTCCTTCCAGCGCAAGCCCGGCGAGAAGGACGCCTACACGATGCGCATCGAGGAGGCGGTCAAGCTCGCCCAGGAGATGGAGTCGGAGAACCTGACGGAACTCCACATCGTCAACGGGCTGCACCCGAACCTTCCGTGGCGCTACTACCCGCGCTCGCTCAAGGCGCTCAAGGAGGCCCTGCCGAACGTCGGCCTCAAGGCCTTCACGGCCACCGAGATCCATCACTTCGAGAAGATCTCCGGGATGAGTGCCAGTGAGATTCTCGACGAGCTGATCGAGGCGGGTCTGGAGTCGCTCACCGGTGGCGGCGCCGAGATCTTCGACTGGGAGATCCGGCAGCACATCGTCGACCACGACACCCACTGGGAGGACTGGTCGCGGATCCACCGGCTCGCGCACGAGAAGGGCCTCAAGACGCCGTCCACGATGCTGTACGGGCACATCGAGGAGCCCCGGCACCGCGTCGACCACGTGCTGCGGCTGCGTGAACTGCAGGACGAGACCAACGGTTTCCAGGTCTTCATCCCGCTGCGCTACCAGCACGACTTCGTCGACATGCAGGACGGCAAGGTCCGCAACAAGCTGCAGGCGCGGACGACGATGGCCACGGGTGCGGAGGCGCTGAAGACGTTCGCCGTGTCCCGGCTGCTGTTCGACAACGTGCCGCACGTGAAGTGCTTCTGGGTCATGCACGGGTTGCAGACCACGCAGCTCGCGTTGCAGCACGGGGCGGACGACATGGACGGTTCGGTCGTCGAGTACAAGATCACGCATGACGCGGACAACTACGGGACGCCGAACAAGATGACCCGTGAGGATCTGCTCGACCTGATCCGGGATGCGGGGTTCCGGCCGGTGGAGCGGAACACGCGGTACGAGATCATTCGGGAGTACGAGGGGGCGGATCCGGGGCGGCGGGATGCGCCGCAGCCGATGCGGGTGTGATTTTGGCGGGTCCCGGTTGTTGCCGGGACCCGTTCTCGTTTCGGTGGACGTCCTCCTCGGTCGCGGGGCGCTGCCCCGGACCCCGCGCCTCAATCGCCGGCGGGGCTCCAAAAGATCGGGGCTCCGCCCCGTGCCCCGCTGCTCAATCGCCGGCGGGGATCCAAAAGATCGGGGCTCCGCCCCGTGCCCCGCTGCTCAATCGCCGCAGGGGCTTGATGTGCCGGTGCAGGCCGAGGCCGTCTCGCCTTGGGCAATCTGCCGCCTTGGGCGGCAGGGTGGGCAAGGCGGCCCCCGGTGCGGGTGCACCGGGGGTGGGGCTTGCCCCGGGGCGGCTAGAGGAGCGGCAGCATCATGTGGATGTCGTCGCGGTCGTCGCCGGGGGCGACGCGGATGGCGCCCGGGACGCGGCCGACCTCCTTGTAGTCGCATGCCGCGTAGAAGGCGTCCGCTCCCGTGCCGCCGCGGCAGGTGAGGCGGAGGGCCTCGATGCCCTCGAAGGTGCGGGCGGCGTCCGCGGCGGCCGACATCAGCGCGCGGCCGTAGCCCTTGCCCTGGTGCCCGGGGTGGACCATCACCGTGTAGAGCCACAAGTGGTGCTTCATCAGGCGGTGTTGGTTGTGGGCGAGGAAGGCGGATGCGGCGACCTTGCCGTGCTCGTCGCGGCCCACCAGGAGGCGGGTGCGGCCCTCGGCGAGGTCGGCGAGGCGCTTGACCAGCTCGGGGCGTATGTCCTCGGGCGTCACCGGCGGGACGAAGCCGACCGCGCCGCCGGCGTTCGTGACGTCCGACCACAGGGCGAGGAGCCCGTCGCGCAGATCCGGGTCGACGGCCGGGTCGAGTTCGAAGGCGAGGGGAGGTGTGGTGCGCATGGGGCCGAGCGTAACCAGAGGCGAGGTCGTGACGTTCGGACGTCCGGATCGGGACCTTCGGCCGTAGGGACGGCCTAAGCACCGGGCGTAGCTTGTGAATGTATTCACGAGCGGACGCACCGCAGGGTGCCGGGGCTTCCTGCTGCACGGCACGACCGGGCCCCTCGCCCACATGTTTGACTCCGTGGCCGGCGCCTGGTGGCTCGACCTGGTCTTCATGCTCGGCCTGCTCGGCGTCGGCCTCGCCATGATCCTCGGCATCGGCATGCGGATCGCGGCCGCCGCGGGCACGCTCATGATGGCCTTCATGTGGCTCGTCTCGCTCTGGCCCGACAGCAACCCCTTCATGGACGACCACTGGATGATCGCCCTCGTCCTGCTGATCACCGCGGCGACCGGCGCGGGCCGCTACTACGGCCTCGGCCGGGTGTGGGCCGAACTGCCCGCCGTCCGCAAGAACCGCTGGCTGATCTGACGCCGGGACTCCACGGACTCCACGAGCCCCCGATGAAATCGAGCGCCCCTCCCCGTGCTTCACTGGAGGGGCGCTCGTCCTGTAAGGGCACCATTTCGGAACGGAAGAGTGGATTGACATGCTCCGCTACACGCTGATGCGGCTCGGGATCTTCGTGGGCTGCTTCCTCGTCGTCTGGGGTCTCGTCGCCACCGGCATCGTGCCCGCTGGCATCGGCGGCTCCTACTGGCTCTGGATCGCGCTGCTCGGCCTCGTGATCTCCGCCCCCATCAGCTACATCGTGCTGCGCGGTGAGCGCGACCGCGCCTCTCGGAAGGTCGTCGCCCGCGTGGACCGCGCCAAGGCGAACATGGCGGCCAGCCGCACCATGGAGGACGAGGCGGACGACGCCGCCCGCACCGGCTCGGCCTCGTAAGCTTCCTCACACCTCGCACGACCCCGGCACCGCATCTGGTGTCGGGGTCGCCTGCGTTTTCAAGGTAAATCCCGCTTTGGGGGCGTACGGGCACCTCGTCTTCCCCAAAGAAGCCCTTTGATGTACTCAAAGGTGCAGTGTTAACGTTCGTGTCATGAAGACATCAGCAGCGCACCAGAAGGCCATGAGCGTCCCGCTCGTGGAGCGCCTGCATGTTGATCTCTGCCGCTGCATGTCCGCGGCGTGTCGCGACTGATCGCGAAATTCCGAAGTATGCAGCGGCGCCGGTGACCGGATCCGAGGATCCAGCGGTGGCCGCTCCTGCACGTTGCCCCGAAACCCCGCGCGTCACCACAGGAGTGCCTCCGTGTCCGCGAACACCCCCGCAGCCGAACAGAAGTCCGGCTTTCGCATACCCAAGATCCCGTTCTGGGCGCAGATCCTGGGCGGTCTCGTCCTGGGTGTGCTGCTCGGCTGGCTGGCCCGCAGCCAGGACATATCCTGGCTCGTCACCACCCTGCAGAAGGTCGGCGACACCTTCATCCAGCTCTTGAAGCTGGCCGTCGCCCCGCTCGTCTTCTTCGCGATCCTGGTGTCGATCACCAACCTCCGCAAGGTCAACAACGCCGCCCGGCTCGCCTCGCGCACGCTGATCTGGTTCATGGTCACGTCGCTGATCGCGGTCGTCATCGGCCTCGCCATCGGGCTGCTCACCAACCCGGGCGCCGGCACCGGCCTGACCCCGAAGGACGGCGCCAAGCCGGAAGAGGCCGGCTCCTGGATCGACTTCCTCACCGGCATCATCCCGACGGACATCATCACGCCGTTCACCGAGCTGAACGTGCTGCAGATCGTCTTCATGGCCGCCGTCGCCGGCATCGCCATCCTGAAGGTCGGCGAGAAGGCCCAGCCGATCCTCACCCTCTCCGAGTCCGTCCTGGAGCTCCTCCAGAAGGCCCTGTGGTGGGTCATCAAGCTCGCCCCCATCGGCACCATCGGCCTCATCGGCAACGCCATCGCCACGTACGGCTGGAACCTGATCAGCAAGTACGCGACGTTCACCGCCGACATCTACGTCGGTTGCGCCCTGGTCCTCTTCGGCGTCTACCCGCTGCTGCTCGCCACGGTCGCCAAGCTCAGCCCGCTGCAGTTCTTCAAGGGCGCCTGGCCCGCGATCCAGCTGGCCTTCGTCTCCCGCTCCTCCGTCGGCACGATGCCGCTGACGCAGCGGGTCACCGAGCGCCTCGGCGTTCCGAAGGAGTACGCCTCCTTCTCCGTGCCGTTCGGTTCGACGACCAAGATGGACGGTTGCGCCTCGATCTACCCGGCGATCGCCGCGATCTTCGTCGCGCAGATCTTCGGCATCGACCTCAACGTCGGTGACTACCTGCTCATCGCCTTCGTGTCGGTGATCGGTTCGGCGGCCACCGCCGGTCTGACGGGTGCGACCGTCATGCTGACGCTGACCCTGTCGACGCTCGGCCTGCCGATGGAGGGCGTCGGCCTGCTCCTCGCGATCGACCCGATCCTGGACATGATGAGGACGGCGACGAACGTTGCGGGCCAAGCGCTCGTCCCGGTGATCGTCTCCGCGCGGGAGAAGATCCTCGACCGCGATGCCTACAACAGCGCGACGTCCTCTCCGGTGGACGAGCCGCAGGAAGTGGCCGTGTCGGCCGCGGCCTGACGTCCCCCGGCTCGTACGCAACGTGCCCCGCGACCGGCAAGGTCGCGGGGCACGTTGCGTTGCGTCAGGCGGTCCGACGGCCCGGGCCCGGAGACCTCAGACGGCTGCCAGGTGAGAGAGGGCGGCAGCCCGGCGCAGCCCGTACACATATGCCTCGTGCAGCGCCTCGTAGGACGCTTCGATGATGTCGGTACCGACGCCGACCGTGCACCAGTCGCCGTCGGCGTCCGTGGTCTTGGCCAGGACGCGCACGGTGGCCTCGGTTCCGTGACCGTGCTGGACCAGCGACACCTCGTACTCCACAAGGCGCAAGCTGGACACCGCGGGGTAGTGCTTGGTCAGCGCCGCACGCAGGGCGTTGTCGAGGGCGTTGATCGAGCCGCTTCCCTCGCGGGCGACGACAGCGCGCTCGCCCCGCACCCGCGGCTTGACCGTGGCTTCGCTGACGGAGGAGCAGTTCGAAGGAAGCGTCGGCGGATTCGTATGTATAGCCCTTGAGTTCGCGCTCCTTGACTCTTTCCACGACACGGCCGACGAGCTCGCGATCGCCGCCGAGGTCGATGCCGAGCTCGGCGGCCTTGAGCTCGATGGAGGCACGGCCCGCCATGTCGCTGACCAGCATCCGCATATGGTTGCCGACGAGGTCCGGGTCGATGTGCTGGTACAGGTCGGGGTCAGCCTTGATCGCGGAGGCGTGCAGGCCGGCTTTGTGGGCGAACGCGGAGACGTCCGTGGGCTCTCCCTGCACTGTTGACCGTCTCGATGCACCGCACCGCGTGACCTGACACGAGTTCCCTGACCCCGTGGTGCAGCTGCAGCGGATCCGTCGCGCCCTGACCCGTGCCGGAGGCGAACGCGACCGTGGCGGCCCAGTGGGCGTGCTTGAGCGTGGTCGAAAAATTGACCTTTCCCACCCCCAGCTCCGCCGACGTCGCCAACCTGGCAAGCCGTTCCGGCGCGAGACCGCTCGCGCCGTGCACGACGAGCGGGACATCGGCGGCCTCCGAGATCCCGGCAAGCTTCCGGGTGTCGATCTCGGGCGGGTTCGGACAGTCGCCGTGCTGGGTCCCGATGTCGGGACTGAAACAAGAGATGTCGGTCTTCTCGATGAACTCCACACAACGACCGATCCCGTGCGGGGGCGTCCGGTCGGGTATTGCCGCGCGGCCTATGGTCTCGAACTCTCCCTCGATATCGGCCCCGAGTTTCCGTGCTGTCCCCACGAGCCGGGAAGTGGCATCGAGGCCGATTTCATAGGGCTGCCCTGAGGCGTCGTACAGCACGGACTGCCAGGAACTCCGCAGACATTCTTCGGCGAACTCCAGGCTCTGGCAGTGATCCGGATGGAGCGCGGCAGGGATCTGACTCTTCCCGGCCATCGCCCGAAAAACGGCGGAAACGGTCGGCGGCCCCAGAGCTCGGGCTGTCCTTTCGGAATACTGAGCCTTCTCCAACCTGACGTCTGTGCTGGTCACGGGTGAGTGGTCGTGTCCCCTGGGGACGGGCTCGGGACCAGCAGGTCCACAACCGACCGCCGGGCGACGAATGCTCCGCCAGGCATGGTCCACGGACGTGACAGCCAGGTCGGAAAAGGCTCAGTGGAAGAGGAGTCGGTCCGGCGGGCCATCACTCTTGGCCGATCGGGGACGGGGGCCTCGCTGGGCTGCGTACGCTGAACCGTGCAGAGCGGACGATGAAAAGGTGGCAGGGGTGGGTGGCGAGGGGCGGTCCGGGGCGGTGCGGCAGAAGAGGATGCCGCGGGCCGAGCGGGAGCGGCAGATGCTGGACGCCGCGGTGCGGGTGTTCGGGAAGCGCGGCTACCGGGCCGCGTCGATGGACGAGATCGCCGAACTGGCGGGCGTGTCCAAGCCGTTGGTGTACCTGTACCTGAATTCGAAGGAAGACCTGTTCAGCGCCTGCATTCGGCGTGAGTCCCAGGCACTGGTCGGCGCGATCCGCACCGGCGTACGCACGGACGTGACCGCCGACCGGCAGCTGTGGGAGGGCCTGACCGCCTTCTTCGCGCACACCGCCGAGCACCCCGACGGGTGGGCGGTGCTGCACAGCCAGGCGCGTTCCGGCGGGGCACCGTTCGTCGCGGAGATCGTCGCGATGCGCGACGAGATCGTGGCGTTCGTGACCCATCTGATCGCGGAGGCCGCGCGCGAGGCGCACGACAACCCGGAGCTGGCCGAGCGCGAGGTCGCGGGCCTCGCCCAGGCCCTGGTCGGCGCGGCGGAGGCGCTGGCCGGCTGGGCGAACGGCGACGCGTCGGTGTCCGCGAAGGAGGCCGCCGCGACGATGATGAACTTCGCGTGGTCGGGCCTCGGTAATTTGATGGTCGGGGAGCGATGGTCGGACCGCTAGGGCTTGTCGTTTGGATCAGGCCGGGCTCGCGGGGCCTGGCACGCACGCTCGCGGCGTTGTCGTCGGTCGACGACGCTCCGCGTCGCCTCCCTCCTCCGCCTTGCGATCGCACGCACCAGGCCCCGCTCCCTGATCCGGCCTGATCCAAACGACAAGCCCTAGCCCGCCGGCCAGTGCCCGTCTAGCCCGCCAACCCGTGCACCTCGCCGGTCAGGTGGACCCGGTCGCCCTTCGCGGCCCGCAGTTCGAAGGCCGGGCCCTGTGCCGCGTACACCACCTCGCCCGGCAGCAGTACCGGCGCCTTGAAGCCCGCCTGTACGTGGACGGGGCCGTGCGTCTTGTGCTCCGCCAGGCAGCGGGCGACCGTCCACATGCCGTGCGCGATGGCGCGCGGGAAGCCGAAGAGGCGGGCCGTGAGCGGGTGCAGGTGGATGGGGTTGCGGTCGCCGGACGCGGCGGCGTAGCGGCGGCCGAGGTCCTCGCCGAGGCGCCAGCGGGCGAGTTCGGGGAGCGGCTGGGCGGGGGTGGTGGTCTCGCGCGGCTGCTCCGTGCCGGGGGCGGACGTCCTGTGCCGTGCGAGGTACGTGCTGGTCGACTGCCACACCGGCGCACCTTCGGCGTGCAGCTCGGTGACGACGACGGCCTCGGTGCCGCGGCGGTGCGGCTGCAACTCCCTGACGTGGACGCCCAGTTCGAACGTTTCAGTGGGTGCCAGGTCGCGCTGCTGCGTGATGGCGATCGACGTGTGGACGAGGCCGAGCAGCGGCAGCGGGAACGCGCGCTCCGACATCAGCCGCATGGCCAGCGGGAACCCGAGGACGTGCGGGTACGTGACGGGCAACTCGGGCCGCTCGGTCGCGAACCCGCAGGCGCGTTCGTACGCGGTGAGATGTTCCTGGGCGATGCGGAGGCCGGGGACGGTGAGCCGGGTGTCGGGGAGCGGGGCGTCGGGGCGGGGGCGCTTGAGTGGCGAGAGCGCGGCGCCGCGGAGCATGAGGGGGAGCAGGGAGGGGGTGGCGTCGAGGGCGAGAGTGCGGGTCATGACGGGTCCTCGGGAGGGGTGCGGGTGAGTAGTGGTGATGGGGGGGCGGGGGCCGTCCGGATGGTTGCGCGGCACCGGGGGCCGCCTTGCCCACCCTGCCGCCCAAGGCGGCAGATTGCCCAAGGCTCGGTCGGCCCCATCAAGCCCCGTCTTGCCCAAGGCTCGGTCGGCCATATCAAGCCCCGCCGGCGATTGAGGCGCGGGGTCCGGGGCGGAGCCCCGAGGCCGGAGGACGGGTAGGCGTGCCGGGGCGGGGCCGCGGGGTCCCCCCCGCCCCCCCCCCCCCCCCCCCCCCCCCCCCGGGGGGGGCGCCGGCCGGGGGGCGGGCGCCCCCCCCCCCCCCCCCCCCGCGGGCCCCCCCCCCCCC
>NZ_JBITCS010000036.1:0-4681 GCF_044453445.1 Streptomyces sp. NPDC051684
GGATCAGGCCGGATCAGGGAGCGGGGCCTGGTGCGTGCGATCGCAAGGCGGAGGAGGGAGGCGACGCGGAGCGTCGTCGACCGACGACAACGCCGAGAGCGTGCGTGCCAGGCCCCGCGAGCCCGGCCTGATCCAAACGACAAGCCCTACGCCCTGGGCCCCAACTACAACAAGCCCTGGGAGGCGTTCGACGAGCACGATCTGACGTCGACCGTCGAGCGCACGCACCACGCCGTCCAGCGGGCCGCGCTCGCCGCCGCCCGCGCGACACCGGCCGAGCAGGCGCTGATCGACGCCCTCACGGCCCGCTACCCGTCGGCCGGTCCCGCGCCCGACCAATCGGTGTGGAACGAGGAGTACGCGCAGGCCATGGGCAAGGTCTACGCGAACCACCGGGACGACCCGGACGTCGCGACGCTGTACGCCGACGCCCTGATGAACCTCACGCCCTGGCAGCTGTGGGACCTGCCCACCGGACGCCCCGCAGAGGGTGCCCGCACCGTGGAGGCGCGCGAGGCTCTCGAACGCGCACTCGCACGACCGGACGGACGCGACCACCCCGGTCTGCTGCACCTCTACATCCACCTCATGGAGATGTCACCGACGCCCGAACAGGCGCTGCCGGTCGCCGACCGGCTCCGGGGCCTGGTCCCGGACGCGGGCCATCTGCACCACATGCCCTCGCACATCGACGTCCTGTGCGGCGACTACCGGCGCACCATCGCGGCCAACATCCGCGCCATCGAGGCGGACGAGAAGGCGCTGGCCCGCGACGGTGCGATGAACTTCTACACGCTCTACCGCTGCCACAACCTCCACTTCCGGCTCTACGCCGCGATGTTCGCGGGCCAGGCGGAGGTGGCGTTCGACTCTGTGGCCCGCCTTGAGGCGGCCGTCCCCGAGGAGCTGCTGCGCGTCGACTCGCCGCCCATGGCGGACTGGCTGGAGGGCTTCCTCGGCATGCGCGTGCACGCCCTGATCCGCTTCGGCCGCTGGCAGGACCTGATCGATCTGCCGCTGCCCGGCGATCCGGAGCTGTACTGCGTGACGACGGCGATGACGCACTACGGCCGGGGTGTGGCCCTCGCCGCGACGGGCCGCACCCGGGAGGCGGCGGCGGAACGCGCGCGCTTCACGGCGGCCGTCGAGCGGGTGCCGGAGACCCGCACCGTCTACAACAACACCTGCCTCGACCTCCTCGCCGTCGCCGCCGCGATGCTCGACGGTGAACTCGCCTACCGTGAGGTCGACTTCGAGCGCGCCTTCGCCGACCTGCGCCGCGCGATCGAGCTCGACGACGCCCTCCCCTACGACGAGCCGTGGGGATGGATGCAGCCGATCCGGCACGCGTACGGGGCGCTCCTCCTCGAGCAGGGCAGGGTCGCCGAGGCCGCCGACGTCTACGCCGCCGACCTGGGCCTGAACGGCACGCTCCCCCGCTCGCTGCACCACCCGAACAACGTGTGGGCGCTGCATGGCTACCACGAGTGCCTGCTCCGGCTCGGCCGCGACGCGGAGGCCCGGATCATCGCCCCGCAGCTGACGACGGCGCTGGCGGTGGCGGACGTCCCGATCCGCTCGTCGTGCCACTGCCGACTCGAGACAGCCGACGACTCGGACGACTGCTGCTCAGACCACCCGCCCACCTCCTGACCGCTTGTCCGTCACTCCTGGTCCTCCAGCAAACGGAATCCGCCACCCCGACAGCCGCCGCACACCTCCCCCTCGCGCCGTCCACTGCCGTGGCACTCGTCGCACAGCCCGTCGTGCCACGTCGTGCCGTCCAGCGCGTGGTGCGGGCCCGGATAGTGCGTGTCCGGGAGCACGCACTCCACCTGTGTGTCCGGGTGCCGCCGGACACACAGGTCCCGACCGGACTGCCGGTGCCGAGCTTCCTCTGCCATGACTCCCGCTTCCCCTTTCCGTCCAAGTCCAGGGAAGCATCCGCCACTGACAATCAGGCGGCGCCGGCCCGCTCCGCGGTGACCACCACCGCCGTGTACGGGAGCGCGAACTCGCCTCCCATGGCGTCGATCGCGGCGCCCGTGCGCGCGAG
The DNA here is from genome assembly GCF_044453445.1 of Streptomyces sp. NPDC051684. Taxonomy (NCBI): domain Bacteria; kingdom Bacillati; phylum Actinomycetota; class Actinomycetes; order Kitasatosporales; family Streptomycetaceae; genus Streptomyces; species Streptomyces sp. NPDC051684. The sequence continues at coordinate 2,057 of NZ_JBITCS010000036.1, forward strand.
CAGGTCCGCCAGCTGCTCCGGCCGGTACGTGCCCGCCTCCCCGCTGGTGCGCATCTGTTCCAGCCACGCGTCACGGGTGTAGGTGGCCTCCCAGTCGAAGCGCCACTCCTCGGGCTCGCCGAACAGGCCGGCGTCGCGCAGCCCGTCGGCCACCTTCGCGAAGATCGCGCCGTACGCGTCGAGGGTGGGGCGGTCCCAGGGGTTGCGCGGCGAGTCGGGCAGCACCTCGCGATGCGCTGCGGCGAAGGCGTCCGCGAGGTCGGGTCCTGGGCGGAAGACGTTCCAGAAGAGGGCGAGGCGGCCGCCGGGCCGCAGCACCTCGGCCGCCTTCGTGGCGCCCGCGACCGGGTCGACCCAGTGCCAGGTCTGGCCCGCGACGACGGCGTCGAAAGTGCGGCCCGCGGCGTCCCAGGTCTCGAACGGCCCGACTTCCACGTCGAGTCCGTGGTCGCGGGCGTACGCCGCCATGCGCGCGTCGACGTCGACGCCGAGGACGGTGCTGCCCGCCGCCCGGAACTGGCGGGACACGATGCCGGTGCCGCAGCCGACGTCGAGGACGTCCTGGCCGGGCGCGGCGGCGGCGATCCTGGCCACCAGGGCGTCGGGGTAGCGGGGCCGGGTGCGGTCGTAGCGCTCGGGGTCGGTGCCGAAGGACTCGGCCATGGCGCGAGCCTTGTGCGGTTCGTTCGCGGGGGCCAGGGGCTTCTTCGACTCAGGAGTGGGCATGCGCCCACCATAGTGGGCGTATGCCCACTCTTCTACCCTGGGCCCAGCCTGACAAAGGAGACGTGCAGGTGCCGACCGGTGTAGCCATACGCGATGTGCGCGAGCAGCTCTTCGACGCGGCCGAGCGCGTCCTCATGCGGGACGGGGCCGCCGCGCTCACCAGCCGGGCAGTCACCACGGAGGCGGGCTGCGCCAAGGGCGTGCTGCACCGTCACTTCGCCGACTTCGACGCCTTCCTGGCCGACCTCGTCATCGACCGTGCAAGCCGCATGGAGAAACGTGCCGCCGCGCTCGTCGCGTCCGCCGGCAGCCGTCCGGTCGTCGACCTCCTCACCGACGCACTGACGGATCTGTTCACTCCCGTCGTCGTCGCCATGGTCGGCCTGCTCACCTTCCGCGACGGCCTGCGCGCCCGACTGCGGGCGGCCGGTCGCCCCGGTGTCACGGTCCTGTCGGACGCGACCGCGATGCTGCGCGACTACCTCGAAGCGGAGCGGCGGGTGGGCCGCCTGACCCCGGACACCGACATCGACTCCCTGGGCCTGACCCTCATCGGCTCGGGCCACCTGCTGTACGCGAACCGGGAAGACGGCCCGCCGAGCGAGGCGGACGTCCGACGGGTCGTCGCGTCGGCCGTCGCCGGGGCGCTCCCCCGCTGACACGAGGCCACCTCTCCCGATACCTGAGCACCTCCTGTACGTCGTCGTGGAACCGGGCACCCGCGGGCGCACCCTCAAGGACGACGACGGCACGTACTACGGCACCGCGCCCGCCGCCGTCGTCGACCTCAAGGCGGCCGTGCGCTACGTCCGCGCCAACAAGGGCCGCATCCCCGGCAACACCGACCACATCGTGTCCGCGGGCACCAGCGCGGGCGGCGCCCTGTCCTCGCTGCTCGGCGCCTCCGGCGACAGCCGGATCTACGCCGCGCACCTGGCCGGAGTCGGCGCCGCCGACGCCTCCGACGCGATCTTCGCGACCGGCGCCTGGTGCCCGATCACGGACCTCGAGCACGCCGACGGCGCCTACGAGTGGAACTGGGGCGACAGCAAGCGGAGCAGTGGCGAGCAGGTCGATCAGGCGACGTCCAAGCAGCTGCGTGCCCAATTCGGCGAATACCAGGCCTCGTTGAAGCTGCGCAGGATCGACGGCCGCGGAACGCTGACCGCCCGGAACTACGACGACTATCTGCTGACGCACTATCTCCAGCCCTCGGCCACCCGGCACTTGAAGGCTCTGTCGGAGAGCGAGCGCGCCGCGTACCTCGCCGACAACACGTTCATCACGTGGCGGGGCGGGCGTGCCACGTTCACGTGGGAGGACTTCCTCACGCACGTGGGCGCGCGCAAGAAGGACGCGCCCGCCTTCGACCCGTTCGATCTGTCGTCCCCCGAGAACAACGAGTTCGGCGCGGGCACCACGGAGGCGCGGCACTTCACCGCGTACGGCGCCCGGCACGACACGAGCGGCACCGGCGGCGGGCGCGTGGCGTCCGACATCCCGGAGAAGCTCGCCCTGATGAACCCGATGTACCACCTGGCCCGGCGCAACCCGGGCCGCTCCAAGCACTGGTGGATCCGACTCGGCACCAAGGACAGCGACACCTCGCTGACCGTCTCCGCCAATATCGCGGCGAGTGCGGCGGGGCTCGGTGACGAGGTCGACCACCGCTACTACTGGGACGAGGGGCACGGCGCCAACACCGATCCGGCGGACTTCATCGCGTGGATCGCCGAGGTGACGGGCTACAAGAAGCAGTAGCGCCAGCGGTGTTCGCGCCACGGTGGCGCGGGCCCCGGGGGGGGGGGGGGGGCCCCGGGGGGGGCGGGGGGGGCGCCCCCGCCCCCCCCGCCGCCCCCCCCCGGGGCCCCCCCGCCCCGGGGGCCCCGCCCCGCTGGG